>NZ_JTLA01000109.1:0-38418 GCF_000799055.1 Ensifer sp. ZNC0028 | reverse complement strand
GATCCGGGCCGTCAGTTCGATCGGCTCGAACGGTTTGACGACATAATCGTCGGCGGCCGTCTCCAGTCCCAGCACCCGGTCGGCCGCGCTGCCGGCCGCCGTGACCATGACGATGCCGATATTGGTGCGCGCCCGCAGTCGCTGGGCAAAGGTCCGGCCCGACGTTCCAGGCAGGTTATGGTCGACGAGCACCAGGTGCACCGTTTCCCGCTCGAGGACGATGGCGGCAGCCTCCGCCGAAGGCGCCGTCAGCGGCATCCAGCCTTCGGCCTCCACCAGATCGGAAACGAGCTCCGCCATGTCCGGATCGTCCTCGACGATCAGAATCCGTATTCTCTCACTCAGCATGCACGTCCTCCCGTCGCCATCATAGGCGGGGCTGTCCCAATGATCAAAGCGGCTCGCGTTATCCGCATTGTCACATTTGTAATCTTTGTAATCTTGAAACGGCAAAGCCGCATTCGTGTTGTAAGAACGGTAACCATTCTGCGGGTTGCGACCCGCGGGGAATACCGACATCCTGATTGCGGAGATTGGGGCGGCAGCGCTCCAAATGGGAGGACATCGTGAGAGGCATCACCGCTATCGGCGCGGGCGTGGCCCTGTGGCTGTGCGCCGCCACGTCAGGCATGACGGCACCGGCACTGACAGTACTTTGCGGTGTCGACGAGGCGTGGTGCACGACGATGAAGGCCGCGTTCGAGACGAAGTCGGGCATCGAGGTCGCCATGACCCGAAAGAGCAACGGCGACATCCTCACCCAGATCCGCGACGAAAAGGACGCCCCGACCATCGACGTGTGGTGGGGCGGGACCGGCGACACCCATCTGCAGGCGGGATCGGAAAACCTGCTTGAACCCTACCGCCCGGCGCATGAACGCGACATGCTGCCCTGGGCACAGAATTTCTTCGCCATCTCCGGCGGACGTTCGGCGGGCATTTATGCCGGAGCGCTCGGCTTTGCCTACAATGCCGACCTGTTGCATGCCCTGAAACTGCCGGCCCCGACCTGCTGGAAGGATCTCGCCGACAAGGCCTATCGCGGCCGTATCCGCAGCGGCAACCCGAATTCGTCGGGCACCGCCTTCACCACGCTTGCAACGCTGGTGCAGCTCTTCGGCGAGGACGAGGCCTTCCGGTTCATGGCCGCGCTCAACCGCAACATCGACCAGTACACCACGGCCGGCTCGGCTCCGGTGAAGGCGGCGGCACGCGGCGAGACCCTGATCGGCATCTCCTTCATGCATGACGCGGTCACGCAGAAGCAGGCCGGCTCGCCGCTCGTCATCGTCGCGCCCTGCGAAGGGACGGGCTACGAAATCGGCGCCGTCAGCATCGTCAAGGGCGCGCGGCACCTGGAAAGCGCCAAGAGCTTCGTCGACTTCGCACTCACCCCGGAAGGCCAGGGCACGGGTGCGGCCGCCGGCCAGAACCAGGTCCCATCCAATGCCCGCGCCGAGCTGCCGCCGGCCGCACCCGACATTTCGCTGATCAAAATGGTCGATTTCGACTTCGCCACCTTCGGCTCGCCGGACGAACGAAGTCGACTGCTCAAACGGTTCGACGCGGAGATCGCCGCGACGAACTGAGCGCTCCGCGGGAGCCCAGTAATCCACAGTACCGAAATCGTGAACGTGCCGCCCGGCGGGCAGGCCGATGGCCGCCCCATGCCCGTTCACGTCCAAGTTTCAAACAGGCAACAGGAGGATGCCCCAATGAAAACAACGACGCTTTCCCTCATGCTTTTTGGCGGCACGGCGCTTGCCGCGCTGCCCGCCCAGGCCGCCGGCAGCCTCAACCTCATCTGCTCGGCAGACGTGGTGATCTGCGAGCAGATGACCGGCGATTTCCAGAAGGAAACCGGTATCAAGGTCAACATGGTTCGCCTGTCTTCGGGCGAAACCTACGCCAAGATCCGCGCCGAGGCGCGCAACCCGAAGACCGACATCTGGTGGGCCGGCACCGGCGACCCGCATCTGCAGGCAGCCTCCGACGGCCTGACGCTCGAGTACAAGTCACCGATGCTGGACCAGCTCCAGGATTGGGCGAAGAAGCAGGCTGAAGGCTCGGGCTTCCGCACCGTCGGCGTTTATGCCGGCGCGCTCGGCTGGGGCTACAACACCGAGATCTTCCAGAAGAAGGGCCTGAAAGAGCCGAAGTGCTGGGCCGACCTGCTCGACCCATCGCTGAAGGGCGAGATCCAGATGGCCAACCCGAACTCGTCGGGCACCGCCTACACGGCGCTTGCCTCGCTGGTGCAGATCATGGGCGAGGACCAGGCCTTCGATTACCTCAAGAAACTCAACGGCAACATCGCGCAGTACACCAAGTCGGGCTCGGCACCGGTGAAGGCAGCCGCACGCGGCGAAGCCGGCCTCGGCATCGTCTTCATGCACGACGCCGTGGCACAGACTGCCGAAGGCTTCCCGATCAAGTCGATCGCACCCTGCGAGGGCACCGGCTACGAGATCGGTTCTATGTCGATCATCCGCGGCGCCAAGAATCTGGACAATGCCAAGGCCTGGTACGACTGGGCGTTGAAGCCCGAGGTCCAGTCGCGCATGAAGGACGCCAAGTCCTTCCAGCTGCCGTCCAACAAGTCGGCCGAGGTGCCGAAGGAAGCGCCGAAGTTCGAAGACATCAAGCTGATCGACTACGACTTCGCCACCTTCGGCGATGCCGAGAAGCGCAAGGCGCTGCTCGAGCGCTGGGATCGCGAAGTCGGCGCCAGCGCCAACTGATCGCGGTTTGAACGGTTCGGCCGGGTGTTTGATCCGGCCGGCACCGCCCAACGGTCCCAACCGTCGTTCTTCGCCTCCGGCAGGTGCCGGGGCGATGTGACGTCACATCATCTTTCATTTCAAATTGCGCGAGGACCGTCATGGAACATCGCAACCGCAGGCTCGACCTAACGCTCGGGCTCGGACTGGCCGCATTCTTGGCTGTCCCCTGGTACCGCATCGAAGGCGGCTTCTTCGGGCTCGGCTGGCTCGCCGATTTCCCCGGCAATCCAGCCGTTGCCCCCGGCCTGATGCAGATCTTCGCCCATGGTAAGCCATGGCTGATCGTGGCGCTGGCGCTGCTCGGCATCGGCGTGGCAGCGCGTTTCGTCCGCGATCCCGCGCGTCGAGGCCTTCTGCTTGCCGTCGCCGGCGCAGCGGGCGTTCTCTATCTTGCTCTCCAGGGGCTGGCGATCGGCTTTTCCGGCTGGACCTGGACAATGAGCGAGACGCTGTTCGGCACGCTTTCCGACGGTCAGCCGTCGATGGGCGCCGGCGCCGTGCTCATGGCCCTCACCTTCGTTCTTCTGTTCGCCTTCGGGCTTGCGGAGCGCGGCGTGCTCAAGGGCGACGCCTTCATCGTCGCGGCGATTTCCCTGCTCGTGACCCTCGTCATCGTCTTCGTCTTCTACCCGGTCGGCAGCATGTTCGCGGCGTCGGTTCAGGATTTCGACGGCTCGTTCAAGCCGGACGGTTTCATCCGCAATATCCAGGACGCCTCGATCTGGAGCCTGAGCTGCGTCGTCGGCGAAGGTCGTTGCGGCGTCGCCTGGCGCACCCTGTGGCTGGCGCTGATGACGGCGTCCGGCTCGACGCTGCTTGGCCTTGCCTTCGCGCTCGTCGCCACCCGCACCCGCTTCCCCTTCAAGAAGGGCATGCGGCTCTTGACGGTGTTGCCGATCATCACCCCGCCCTTCGTCATCGGCCTGGCGCTGACGCTGCTCTTCGGCCGCGCCGGCGTCGTTACCGAATTTCTCTCCGATGCCTTCGGCGTCGAACCGGGCCGCTGGCTCTACGGCCTCACCGGCATCTGGATCGCCCAGGTCCTTTCCTTCACCCCGATCTCGTTCCTCGTTTTGATCGGCGTCGTGGAAGGCGTCAGTCCCTCCATGGAAGAAGCGTCGCAGACGCTGCGCGCCGATCGTTGGCGCACCTTCTGGACCGTCTCGCTGCCCTTGATGAAGCCTGGCCTCGCCAACGCCTTCCTCATCGGCTTCATCGAAAGCATGGCCGACTTCGGCAATCCGCTGGTGCTCGGTGGCAGCCACGGGGTGCTTTCGACCGAAATCTTCTTCGCCGTCGTCGGCGCGCAGAACGACCCGTCTCGCGCGGCCGTACTCGCCATCATCCTTCTCTGCTTCACGCTCACGGCCTTCGTCGCGCAACGCTACTGGCTCGCCGGCAAGAACTACTCAACAGTCACGGGCAAGGGCGACTCCGGCGCCCATAGCGCGCTGCCACGCTCGATCTCGATCGGCGTACACGCCATCGTCATTCCCTGGATGATCTTCACCGTCGTCGTCTACGGCATGATCCTCTTCGGCGGCTTCGTGAAGACCTGGGGCCTCGACAACTCGCTAACGCTCGACCACTACGCCAAGGCCTTCTCGATCTCCTTTGCCGACGGCGCGATCGCCTGGACGGGTGTTGCCTGGAACTCCTTCTGGACGACCATGGAGATCTCACTGATCGCAGCACCGCTGACCGCCATGGTGGGTCTGCTGACGGCTTATCTGATCGTGCGCCAGCGTTTCGCCGGGCGTGACGTCTTCGAGTTCGCGCTGATGTTGAGCTTTGCCATTCCCGGCACGGTCATCGGCATCAGCTACATCATCGCCTTCAACCTGCCGCCGCTGGAAATGACCGGCACGGCGCTGATCCTCGTTGCCTGCTTCGTCTTCCGCAACATGCCGGTCGGCGTGCGCGGCGGGATTGCGGCCATGAGCCAGCTCGACAAGAGCCTCGATGAGGCATCGCTGACGCTGCGGGCAACGAGCTTCCGCACCTTGCGCAAGGTCATCCTGCCGCTCTTGAGGCCGGCGATCGTCGCAGCGTTGGTCTATTCCTTCGTCCGGGCGATCACCTCGATCAGCGCCGTCGTCTTCCTTGTCAGCGCCGAATACAACATGGCAACCGCCTACATCGTCGGCCTCGTCGAAAACGGCGAATTCGGCGTGGCGATCGCCTACTCCTCGGCCCTCATCCTGGTGATGATCACCGTCATCACCGGCCTGCAACTCCTCGTCGGCGAACGCAAGCTGAGGCGCGAAAACCGCGTCCTCGGCGCCGCTCCGGCCCGTTCGTCCAACACCATCTCCCAGGAGAAAACCGCATGAGCACCTCCATGAACACCCCGCGCACCGGCTCGGTCGTCTTCCAGAACGTGCGCAAGCAGTTCGGCAGCTTCACCGCCATCCACGACCTGTCGCTCACCATCGAGCCGGGCACGCTGGTGACCCTGCTCGGCCCCTCCGGCTGTGGCAAGACGACGACGCTACGCATGCTGGCGGGCCTCGAACACCCGTCCGCCGGCCGGATCCTGATCGGCGGCAAGGACGTGACCATGCTGCCGGCCAACGAACGCGACGTGTCGATGGTCTTCCAGTCCTATGCGCTGTTCCCGCACATGTCGGCGCTCGACAATGTCGCCTACGGCCTCGAATCCTCGGGGATCAAGAAGAAGGAAGCGCGTGAGCGCGCCGAAGAAGGCCTGCAGCTCGTCGGCCTTGGCGGTCTCGGCCAGCGGCTTCCGGCCGAACTTTCCGGCGGCCAGCAGCAGCGCGTCGCCGTTGCCCGCGCGCTCGTGCTCGAACCGCAGGTGCTGCTGCTCGACGAACCGCTGTCCAACCTCGACGCGCGTCTGCGCCGCAAGGTGCGCACGGAAATCCGCGAGTTGCAGCAGCGCCTCGGCTTCACCGCCGTCTACGTCACCCACGACCAGGATGAGGCGCTTGCGGTTTCCGATCGCATCATCGTCATGAAGGATGGCGCGATCGCACAGCAAGGCGCGCCGCGCGACCTCTATGAAGCGCCGGCCTCCACCTTCATCGCCGACTTCATGGGCGAGGCCAATGTGCTGCCTTGCGAGGTGACCGCGGCAGACGCCGGCCAGGCGACGATCCGCATCGGCGGATTTGAGCACCGCCTGCCCTCCAAGGGTGCCCGGCCGGGTCCGTCGAAACTCGCGGTCAGGCCCAACGCTGTGACGCTGACGCCGGCCAAGGGTGCTGCCCTTTCCGGCACGATCAGCAGCGCCGCCTATCTCGGCGGCCACGTCGAATACGAGGTCGAAACGCCGGCAGGCCTCCTCTTTGTTGTCGATCAGGCGGTGGAGGAAATGCTATCTCCGGCAACGGAGGTCGCCATCGGTTTTCGCAACCGGGGCCTCGCTTTGATTGACGCATGACTTTTCACAACTGGATACGAGAAGGACACTTGCATGACTGCTGAAATTGCCGGCCTCGATGCCCGGTTCGCGCTTGCCAAATCCATGGCCGAAGAGGCTGGCCGGCTCGCCTACGATTACTTTCTGAAGCGCGAAACGCTCGTCATCGAGACCAAGCGCGACGCCCACGACGTCGTGTCGATCGCCGACCGCAACGTCGAGACGCTGATCCGCGACAAGATCGCGGCCGCGTTTCCTGACGATGGCGTGCTCGGAGAGGAGCATGGTCTTCTCGACGGCACATCCGGCTTCACCTGGGTGCTCGACCCGATCGACGGCACCACGCCCTTTGTCAACGGCATGCCGAACTGGTGCGTCTCGATTGCGGTGGTCCATGCGGAGAAGCCTGTGATCGGCGTCATCCACGCACCCTGCCATCAGGAAACCTATGCCGCGGCAACCGGCCGGGGCGCAACGCTGAACGGCAAGCCGCTTCGTCTCGACGGCACCCGCACGATCCGCAACGCCGTCACCGGGCTTGGCGCCAACGACCAGGTGAAGCCGGGCGAGATGGGCGCTATCGTCGAGCGCCTGCTTTCGGACGGCGGCAACTTCATGCGCAACGGCTCCGGCGCGCTGATGATCGCCTATGTCGCCGCCGGTCGCCTCGTCGGCTACTACGAGCCTTACATGCATGCCTGGGATTGCCTCGGCGGCTATTGCCTGGTGACCGAAGCCGGCGGCTGGACGCTGCCTTTCCCGGCGCGCGGCGAGGCGCTGACGCATTGGGCGCCGGTGCTGGCGGCAGCACCCGGCGCGGTCGACGACCTGCTGAAGGTCGCCCAGCTCGACCGGGCAGCAGCCTGATCACCGCTCGGTCGGGCCGGTCGGCTTGTCGGGCTTGAAGCCCAGCAGGCCGCCGAGCTCCATCGGGAACGGGAAGATCACGGTCGAGTTCTTCTCGCCGGCAATGACGTTCAAGGTGCTCAGATAGCGCAACTGCATGGCCTGAGGCTGCCGGGCGAGGATCTCGGCGGCCTCAAGCAGTTTGGCCGCCGCCTGCTGCTCGCCCTCGGCGTTGATCACCTTGGCGCGCCGCTCGCGCTCGGCTTCGGCCTGACGGGCGATCGCCCGGACCATGCTCTCGTTGATGTCGACATGCTTGATCTCGACCGTCGCCACCTTGATGCCCCAGGCATCCGTCTGGCTGTCGAGGATCTTCTGGATATCGTCGTTCAGACGGTCGCGCTCGGCCAGCATTTCGTCGAGGTCGTGTTTGCCGAGCACCGAGCGCAGGGTCGTCTGCGCCAGCTGGCTGGTCGCCATCATGAAATCCTCGACCTGGATCGTCGATTTCTCCGCATCGATCACCCGGAAGTAGATCACGGCGCTGACGCGGACGGACACGTTGTCGTGGGAGATGACATCCTGGCTCGGCACATCCAGCACCCGGGTCCTGAGATCGACCCGCACCATCTGCTGCACATAGGGCACAAGCAGGATCAGCCCCGGCCCCTTGACGCCGGTGAACCGGCCGAGCGTGAAGACCACGCCGCGCTCGTATTCGCGCAGGATCCGGATCGAATAGGCGATAACGAGAATGGCGAGCACCAGCAACGCGGCAAAAGGAGCAAGGCTCCCGAACATGTCCATGACCATTCCTCCATTCCGGGCGCCTTCACCGCGCCCTCACCGGATCCGCCGGCGCTATGTCTTTGGCCCTTCGCGGATCACTTCGAGCGTCAATCCGTTCCGCCCGATGACCTTCACATTCTCGCCTCTCGACAGAGTCTCGGTGCTGACGGCTTGCCAGCGCTCGCCATGGGCGATGACGTAGCCGGCCGCTCCGGTCCAGTTTTCGACCGTGCCGGCAAGGCCGATCATCTGTTCGCCGCCGGTCACCACCACATGGCGGCGCGAGCTGAAGGCAAGCCGCGCGACCAGCAGGCTGAAGCCAAGGCTTGCAACTGCAAGCACCGTAAGTACGGGCCAGGAAACCCCAAAACCCGGCGTGTCCGTGTCGAAGAGAATGGCCGCACCCAAGACCAGTGCAAAACTGCCGCCGGCACCGAGCACGCCGAAGGATGGCGAATGCGCCTCGGCGACCATCAATCCGATCCCCAGCATGATCAGCCCGATGCCGGCGTAGCTGACGGGCAGCACCGAAAGCGCATAGAGCCCGAGCAGCAGGCAGATACCGCCGATGGTTCCCGGCGCCACCGACCCCGGCGACAGGAATTCGAAGATCAGGCCGTAGATGCCGATCATCATCAGGATGGCCGCGATGTTGGGATCAGTGACCACCGAAAGCAGCCGGGTGCGCCAGTCGGGCACGAAGTCCTCGCTCGCAAGACTTGCCGTGTCGAGCACGATCTCCCGCTGCCCGACGCGCACCGTCCGACCGTTCGCCTGCTTCAGCAGATCGGCAACGTCGGTCGCAGTGAAATCGGCAACCTTCTCCCGGACGGCCGCCTCGGCCGAGAGGCTTGCAGCCTCGCGCACCGCCTTTTCGGCCCAGTCGGCATTGCGACCACGCAACTCCGCCAGCCCGCGGATATAGGCTACGGCATCGTTGACCATTTTCGCCTCGGCAGGGCTCTGCGCCGCCGGCTGTTTGTCGCCGTCCTTGCCGGTGTCGCCGTCCTTACCCTGACCGAACATGTCGCCGCCGATCGCGATCGGCGTCGCCGCACCAAGGTTCGTTCCCGGCGCCATCGCCGCGACGTGGCTGGCATAGAGGATATAGGTGCCGGCGCTCGCCGCCCGCGCACCGCTCGGCGCAACGTAGGTTGCGACCGGTATGGGCGAGCCAAGGATCGCGCGGATGATCTCGCGCATCGAGGTGTCGAGCCCGCCGGGCGTATCGATCTGCAGAACCACCAGCGGCAGCCGGCGCTCTTCCGCCTTCGTCAGGCCGCGCCTGACATATTCGGCGGTCGCCGGACCGATGGCGCCGTTGACATGCAGCACCAAGGCGACCCGATCGTTTTCGGCCCGCGACGAAGCTGGAAACGCGAAGGACAAGATCAACAAAAACAACAGCGTGAGGGTTCGCAACATCCGTCGTCAGAACCTCGCATGCTCGACACCTGCGAACAGGGCCACTCGCCGCATGATAGCACAACACAAGGTTAGGACGAAGCGAAGGCTGCTACTGCTCACCCGAGCCCGCAAGTCAGAGCGCGGGATGACAACGGCGACGATCGGCGTTATCTGCTAGGTGTTCATTTCGGCGGCAACGCTTCGCCGCCTATTCGAGGCCGCCTTCATGGCGCCTTCCAGTTTCAGCAGAACAGGATTTTTGGGTTTGGAGACGACCCTCTACCAGCCGATCAAGAGCTTCTTTGAAACCCGCGGCTATAGCGTCAAGGGCGAGATCGGCGGCTGCGATATCGTCGCACTCAGCGACGACGAACCGCCGCTGGTGGTCGTATGCGAACTGAAGCTGAGCTTCAATCTTGAACTGATCCTCCAGGCGGTCGATCGCGCCACCGCCGGCGACGAGGTGTGGGTCGCCGCCCGTGTCTCGGCCAAGGGCAAGGGGCGGGAGAGTGACCGCCGTTTCCGCGATCTCTGCCGCCGGCTCGGCTTCGGCATGCTTTCGGTCGCTGACAACGGCATGGTCGACGTCATTCTCACCGCCTCTGCGGTGATGCCGCGCAAGAACAACCGCAAGCGGGCGCGCCTGATCAGCGAACATCGCCGCCGTAAGGGCGATCCGACCGCGGGTGGTGCCACCCGCACACCGATCATGACCGCCTACCGGCAGCAGGCGCTGGCCTGCGCCGCCGCCCTGCAAGCCGGCCAGCAACGCCCGCGCGACCTGCGCCCGGTCGCACCCGATGCCGCCAAGATCCTGCTTAGCAACGTCTATGGCTGGTTCGAGAAGATCGACCGCGGCCTCTACGCGCTGTCGGAACAGGGCGCCGAGGCGCTTCGTCGCTGGCCCCCGCTCGAGACCGCAACGGTCGCGAGCGCCGAGGCATCCGAAGCATGACCCAGCTTGGAGCCATCCGGTGAACCCCGCGCTTCGCCTTCTCTATCTTTGCCTCGCGTGGCTGATGGTCGGCCTCGGCGTCATCGGCGCCTTCCTTCCGATCCTGCCGACGACGCCGTTCCTGTTGCTGGCGGCCGGGCTCTTTGCCCGCGCCTCGCCCCGGCTGGAGCAATGGTTGCTCAACCACCGGGTCTTCGGTGCCTCGCTTCGGCTGTGGCGCGAAAAGGGGGCGATCTCCCGTCGGGCCAAGACCGGCGCCGTCAGCCTGATGGCCGCCAGCTTCGGCCTCTTCCTTTTCTTCGGCAACCCGAGCCTGTCGCTCGCCGTAATCGTCGCAGCCGCGATGGCGCTTCCCGCCGTTTTCATCCTGACGCGCCCAGCGGAATAGCCGGTCGGCCCGGCCAACAAACCAGGCCGGCGCAAACGGGAAACGATACTTTTCCTCTCAAGAAATACTTGATTGCGCGCGAAAAGGTCGAACTATTCTCCGGGCGCACACGCTATAAGCGTATACATCCATACTTAGTGTTTTTGTAAATCAAAATATACTTCGAACAACTCAAGAACAAAGTTGTACAAATGTGCAATTTCCGCAGCCCCGCATCGGCTCGCTCTCTCGCTCGACCGTTGTTTCGGATCCACGCGATGCACGATCGCGTGATTTTAGACAAAGCGAGCGGCCGTGGAAACGTTTCATCGGCCCGCATGGGGACCTGCGAAACGCAGATAGACCCCCAAAACTGACGATTGGCGATTGACAAGCCGGTCGGGTTGGCTCCATCTATTGCATTACAAAGGCAGCAATTCCTTAATAAAGGAATATGTGGAGGAGCATATGCCTGACATGCTGGTGAGCTTGTATTCGCCGATCCTCGGTGAACTCAAGCGCAGAACCGAAACCGACAAGGTGACGATCCGTCCCGCCTTGCCGCCGGAAATGGGCCTGGTCGTTGGCTGGGTTCGGGAGAACTTCAGCGAGAACTGGGCGAGCGAGGTGACTGTCGCCTTCACGCGCAGGCCCGTCGCCTGTCTTATCGCGGTTGACGACGGCAAGCTCGTCGGCTTCGCCTGCTACGACACGACCGCTCCCGGTTTCTTCGGCCCGACCGGCGTCGATCCCGTCGCCCGCGGCAAGGGCATCGGCGTCGCCCTCTTATCCAGTTGCCTCGACACCATGAAGACGCTTGGCCACGCCTATGCCTTCATCGGTGACGCCGGTCCCGTCGATTTCTACGCAAAGACCGTGGGCGCTGTGCCGATCCCCGCCCCCGACAAGGGGATCTACCAGGGCATGCTGCGTCGCCCGTCCAAATAATTCCAATCTCGGAGCCTGAATAATGTCCTCGACACCCCTCGCCCTTTTTGTCGGTCTTCCGAACCCTACGCTTTCGGACGACGAGTTCGCGCTGTTTCGCGAAACCAACCCGCTCGGCCTCTTCGTCGGCCGCCGCAACCAGCGCGAACCCGGCCAGGTGAAAGTGCTGATCGAGCGCTTCCGCGAAGCCGTCGGCCGTGAAGACGCTCCCGTGTTCACCGACCAGGAGGGCGGACGCGTTCAGCATCTCGACGCCGGCCCTTGGCCGCTGTTCCGTTCCTTCGGCGAATTCGCCGAACTGGCCCGCCACGATTTTGCCCTCGGCAAGAAGGCGCTGCGCCTGTCGAGCCAGGCCATGGGCACGATGATGACCGAGCTCGGCCTGACGAGCGGCTGCTCGCCGGTGCTCGACCTCGTCTTCTCGACGACGAGCTCCGTCATCGGCGCCCGTTCCTTCGGCGCCGACCCGGATTTTATCGCAGCCCTCGGCCGCGAAGTGGTCGATGGCCTGCTCGAGACCGGCAACATGCCTGTTATGAAGCACATTCCCGGCCACGGCCGCGCGACGCTCGATTCGCACAAAGAGCGCCCGGTCGTCGACGCCTCGCGCGAGTTGCTGACTTCGACCGATTTCAAGCCCTTCGTTGCGCTTCGCGACACGCCCTGGGCCATGGTCGCCCACGTCGTCTACTCGGCCTTCGACAAGGAGCTGCCGGCGTCCATCTCCCCGATCATGCACGACGTCATCCGCAACAACATGGGCTATGACGGCGTGCTCGTCTCCGACTGCATCTTCATGGAATCGCTGCGCGGCACACTGCCGGAGCGCGTCCGGCAGGTGCTCGATGCCGGCTCCGACATTGCGCTGCACAGCCACGGCACACTCGCGGAAAGCGAAGCGGCAGCCAAGGCGGCAAGGCCGCTGACGGAAGCCGCACTGAAACGCATCGCGGCCGGCAAGGCGCGCCTCGGCACGCTGAAGGTCGATGTGCGCGCAGCCCATGCCGAAGTCGAGGACATCTTCAACAGCGCCCTCGTTGCCTGACCGAAACAAGAAATCCTAGCGATCTAAAAGGGGAACTACCGTGAAAAAATCACTTCTCGGCGCAGCCACCGCGCTCGCCCTCATCGCCGGCCCGGCCGCGGCACAGACCGTGCTGACGGCCAATATCGAGCCGGCGACCACCTGGGTTCGCAACTTCAACCCGTTCAACCAGACCTCGGCACGCCAGAGCACGCTCGACTTCATCTACGAGCCGCTGGTCGTCTTCAATCGCTTCGACGGCAACAAGCCGGTCTTTCGCCTTGCAGAAAGCTTCAAGCTCGCCGACGACCTGAAGTCGATCGAATTCAAGCTTCGCCCGACCCTGAAGTGGTCGGACGGCAAGCCGCTGACGGCGACCGACGTCAAGTTCACATACGACTACCTGAAGAAGTTCCCGGCGCTCGACTTTGTCAGCATCTGGACCTTCATCACCGGTGTCGAGGCGGTGGACGCCCAGACCGTGCGCTTCACGCTCGCCAACCCGAGTTCGCTTGCAGCCGAACAGCTGGCGCAGTTGCCGATCGTGCCCGAGCACGTCTGGAAGGACATCGCCGAGCCGGTGACCTTCGCCAACGAAACACCTGTCGGCAGCGGTCCGCTGACCGAAATTCCGCGTTTCACCGGCCAGACCTACGACCAGTGCCGCAACCCGCACTATTGGGATGCAGCAACGCTCAAGGTCGACTGCGTGCGCTTCCCGCAGCTTGCCGACAACAACCAGATCCTGACCGCGACCGCGTCGGGCACGCTCGACTGGGGCGTCTCCTTCATCCCGGATATCGAGAACGTCTACGTCGCCAAGGATCCGGAACACTTCCACTTCTGGTATTCGCCGAGCAGCATGGTCGCTTTCCTGTTCAACCAGGAAACGGCCAATGAAAACAACCGCAAGGCCTTCAACGACGTGAAGTTCCGCCGTGCCGCCTCGATGGCGCTCGACCGAGGCACCATGGTCGACGTCGCCGGCTACGGCTACCCGACGCTGAACGAAGATCCGGCCGGCATGGGCGAGCTCTACAAGAGCTGGGCCGATCCGTCGGTTGCCGCCGATTTCGGCAAGTACGGCAAGTATGATGCCGACGCCGCCAAGGCGCTGCTCGACGAGGCCGGCTATGCCGATAAGGACGGTGACGGCTTCCGCGACAACCCGGATGGCAGCAAGATCTCGTTCTCGATCATCGTGCCGAGCTCCTGGACCGACTGGATCGACACGGTGACGATCGCCGTTGAAGGCCTGCAGGCCGTCGGCCTCGACGCCAAGATCGAAACGCCCGAGGAAGCCGTCTGGACCGGCAACCTGATCAACGGCACCTTCGACGCCGCGATCAACAGCCTGCCGGCATCGGCCTCGCCCTACTATCCCTACAAGCGCGCCTTCAGCGCGTCGGACAAGGGCAAGACCCGCTTCACCTCGCAACGCTGGTTCAATCCGGAAGTCGAGGCTCTGCTGACCGAGTTCACACAGACTGCCGATCCTGCCAAGCAGAAGGAAGCGATGAACAAGGCGCAGCGCATCGTCGCCGAGAACATGCCGATGATACCGGTGTTCAACAACCCGAACTGGTACCAGTACAACACCAAGCGCTTCAAGGGCTGGGCGACGGCGGAAAACCCCTTCGTCAACCCGTCGATCACGCGCAACAACCCGGCGCGTCTTCTGCACCTGCTGGCGCTTGAACCGGTGAAGTGATCCCTGATCGAAGGCGCGGCGCCCTTTCGGACGATGATCCGGGAGGGCGCCGCATCTCGATCAGCAACGGTGGCGGGCGCTTTTCGTCCGCCACGCAATCGTCCTTGGGGTCCGTCTCCACGGGCGGTTCGACAAGAAGACAGCCCTGCCACCTGACGCGCTCGTGCGGCAGCCGCAGTCGATGGAGTTCCCGATGGCCTTTCTGCTTCGCCGCCTCTGCTTCTATCTGGCGGCCTTCGTCGCCGCGGCGACGATCAACTTTTTCCTGCCGCGGCTGATGCCGGGCGATCCGGTGCAGATCATGTTTTCGAGCGCCGGCGCTGAACTGCCGCCCGAAAGCCTGCAGGCCCTGAAACTCACCTTCGGCTTCGTCGACGGTCCGCTTTGGCAGCAGTACCTCACCTATCTCGGCAGCATCTTCAGCGGTGACCTCGGCCGTTCCATCAAATATTTCCCGCTACCGGTGACCACCGTGCTCGGCAATGCGCTGGTGTGGACCGTCGGCCTGATGGGAACCGCCACCATCTTCAGCTTCGCGCTCGGCACCTTCCTCGGCATTCTCGCGGCCTGGCGGCGCGGCAGCCTGTTCGACGTCATCGTTTCCGTCGGCGCGATTTTCGCGACCTCTGTTCCGGCCGTCGTCACCTCGCTGATCGTCGTCTTCACCTTCGGCTTCACGCTCGGCTGGTTCCCGACCGGCTATGCCGCCGACCCGGCGCTCGATCCGGCCTTCACGTTCGAATATATCGGCAGCATCCTTTACCACGGCATCCTGCCGATGCTGACGCTCTGCGCGGTTTTGACCGGCGGCTTCGCCGTGACCATGCGCAACAACATGATCAACCTGCTTGGCGAAGACTACATCGTCATGGCCCGCGCCAAGGGGCTCTCCGACACCCGCGTGATGATCTGGTATGCGGCGCGCAACGCCCTGCTGCCGACCGTCTCGAGCCTTGCGATCGCCATCGGCACGGTGCTCGGCGGCTCGCTGGTGACCGAGGTGGTGTTCAACTATCCGGGCCTCGGCAACATCCTTTACCAGGCGATCCTCGCCCGCGATTACCCCGTCATCCAAGGACAGCTCTTGATCATGACCGCCACCATGCTCATTGCCAACTTCATCGTCGACGTCAGCTACGTGCTGCTCGACCCGCGACTGAAGAGGGCGTGATATGAAGACCTCCTCCTTCCCGCTCATCCACAACCGCAAGGTCATGGTCGGCGCGCTGATCGTCGCCTTCATTCTGCTGGTCGCGATCGCCGCCCCCTTGCTGACCTCCTATGATCCGGGCGCCCGCGTCGGGCGGCCGCATCAGTCTCCGTCGCTCGAACACTGGCTCGGCACCACGCGCATCGGCCAGGACGTCTTCGCACGCCTCGTCTACGGTGCCCGCACGTCGCTGGCCGTCGGCTTCGGCGCCGGGCTTCTGATCACCGTTGTCGGCACGGCGCTCGGCATCATCGCCGGCTATCGCGGCGGCAAGATCGACGAGGTCATCAGCTTCTTCACCAACATGGTGCTCGTCGTCCCGAACCTGCCGCTGCTGCTCGTGCTCGCCGCTTTCATCGGCCAGGCAAGCCCGTGGGTCATCGCGCTCATTCTCGGCGGCACCTCCTGGGCTTGGGGCGCCCGCGTCACCCGCGCCGAGACGCTTTCGGTCAAGCAGAAGGATTATGTCAAATCCGCCGAGATGATGGGCGAGCCACGCTGGCGCATCATGACCTTCGAGATCTTCCCCAACCTCATCTCGATCGTCGGCATCAACTTCATCGGTAGCGTGATCTTCGCGATCATCACCCAGGCAACCCTGGAGTTCCTGGGCCTCGGCGACCCCAAGGTCGTTTCCTGGGGCACCATGCTCTATGCCGCGCAGAAGGCCTCTGCGCTTTCGGTCGGTGCCTGGTGGGACATCCTGACTCCCTGCTTCGCGCTCGCCTTCCTCGGCATCGGCCTGTCGCTGCTGAACTTCGCCGTCGACGAAATCGCCAATCCGCGGCTTCGCACCGGCAACCGGCTCGGCCGCTGGTCCGCGCTCATCCGCTCCGGGGAGGGTCGCCTGTGACCGCACCTCTGCTTTCGGTCAAGAACCTGACCATCGACTATATTGGTGAGACCAACGACTTCCGCGCCGTCGACAATGTCAGCTTCGACGTCGCCCCCGGCGAGGTCTTCGGCCTTGCCGGTGAGAGCGGCTGTGGCAAGAGCACGATCGCCTTTGCCATCAGCCGGCTGCACAAGCCGCCGGCGCTGATCCGCAAGGAAAGCACCATCCTGCTCGACGGCCGCAACGTGCTCGACCTCGACCAGAGGGATCTCGCCGACTTCCGCTGGCGCGAAGTGGCAATGGTGTTCCAGAGCGCGATGAACTCGCTGAACCCGGTGTTGCGCATCGAACAGCAGTTCTACGACGTCTTGAAGACGCACAAGCGCATCACCCGCGCGCATGCGCGCGACCGCACCGCCGAGATGCTCAAGCTCGTCGATATTTCGCCGGACCGCATGCGCGACTATCCGCACCAGTTCTCGGGCGGCATGCGCCAGCGCATCGTTATCGCCATCTGCCTGGCCCTCGATCCGCGGCTGATCGTCATGGACGAACCGACGACGGCGCTCGACGTGGTGGTGCAGCGCGAAATCCTGCAGCGGATCAACGAACTCCGGCGCAAGCTCGGCTTCGCCGTGCTCTTCATCACCCACGACCTCGGGCTGATGGTGCAGTTCTGCGACCGCATCGGCATCATGCTCGGCGGCAAGCTGGTCGAACAGGGCACCGCCGACGCCATCTACCGGACACCGGAGCACGACTATACCAAGAAGCTCTGGGCCTCCTTCCCCTCGTTGCATGGAGGCGTTCTTCGATGACCGGCCTATCCGCACCCATTCTGACTTTGGATAAAGTCAGCAAGACCTTCGGAAACGGCCCCGGCGCCGTGCGCGCCGCGCGGGCCATCTCGTTCTCGCTGCATGCCGGACGGGCGCTCGCCGTCGTCGGCGAATCCGGCAGCGGCAAGACCACCTGCGCCCGCATCGCCATGCGCGAATACGAGCCGAGCGAAGGGCGGCTGCTCTACAAGGGCAAGCCCGTCGACGCGGCGGGAGCCAAGGAAATCGCCGACTATCGCCGCTCGGTGCAGATGATCTTCCAGGATCCTTTCGCCTCGCTCAATCCGGCCCACACGATCGCCTATCACCTGAAGCGGCCGCTGATGCTGCACCGTCCCGACATCCGGGGGGCTGCGGTCGACGAGGAGATCAAGGCCCTGCTTCGCCAGGTGAAGCTCGATCCTGAGATTGTCGCGCCGAAGTACCCGCACGAGCTTTCCGGCGGCCAGCGCCAGCGCGTCAACATCGCCCGGGCGCTCGCGGCCAAGCCCGAGGTCATCGTTGCCGACGAGCCGACCTCGATGCTCGACGTTTCCGTGCGGCTCGGCGTGCTCAATCTCTTGAGCGAGATGAAGCGCGACATGAACCTCGGCCTGCTCTACATCACCCACGACATCGCCACCGCCCGCTACGTCGCAGAGGATATCGCCGTGATGTATGCCGGCCAGATTGTCGAATGGGGCAATACCGGCAAGGTCATCGACAACCCGGCCCATCCCTACACGAAGCTGCTGCTGTCTGCAGTGCCGGATCCGGATATCCGCTTCGACGACCCGAACGCGCAGGTCAGTTCCGCTGAAGCAGACGAAACCCGCCGGCGCTCGGCGGCAGATCAGGCGACGATCCGCGAGGTCGAACCGGATCATTTCGTGCGCGCGGCCTGAGCCGCCCGCCGACCGGCAAAAACAAAAACGCCCCGCTTACCGCGGGGCGTTTTTGTTTGGTCGCGAAAAGCGCAACCCCGTCGATTTTTGGCCCGGCGCCCTCGTGTGCGCCGGGCCAAAAAATCAGGCGGCTTCGCGCTTTTCGACGTCGGTCGGAACGGTGGAGATCGTCTTCAGGATCTGCGAAGCGATCTGGTAGGGGTCGCCCTTGGAGTTCGGGCGGCGATCTTCGAGATAGCCCTTATAGTCGTTGTTGACGAAGCTGTGCGGAACGCGGATCGACGCACCACGGTCAGCAACACCATAGCTGAACTGGTGGATCGAAGCGGTTTCGTGCTTGCCGGTCAGGCGCATGTGGTTGTCCGGGCCATAGACGGCGATGTGGTCGGCACGGGCTTCGGCGAAAGCCGCCATCAGGTCCTCGAAGTATTCCTTGCCGCCGACTTCGCGCATGTAGGCGGTCGAGAAGTTGGCGTGCATGCCCGAGCCGTTCCAGTCGGTGTCGCCGAGCGGCTTGCAGTGGTATTCGACGTCGATGCCGTACTTTTCCGTCAGGCGCTGCAGCAGGTAGCGGGCGAGCCAGATTTCATCGGCAGCCTTGCGCGAGCCCTTGCCGAACACCTGGAATTCCCACTGGCCCTTCGCGACTTCCGCATTGATGCCTTCATGGTTGATGCCGGCAGCAAGGCAGATGTCGAGATGTTCTTCGACGATCTTACGGGCCACGTCGCCGACGTTGCTGAAGCCGACGCCGCAGTAATAGGGGCCCTGCGGCGCAGGGAAGCCGGCGTCCGGGAAGCCGAGCGGGCGGCCGCCCTGGTAGAAGAAGTACTCCTGCTCGAAGCCGAACCAGGCGCCGTCGTCTTCGAGGACCGTCGCGCGGGTGTTGGACGGATGCGGCGTCTTGGCATCCGGCATCATGACTTCGCAAAGGACGAGAACGCCGTTCTTGCGCTCCGGATCCGGATAGACGGCGGCCGGCTTCAGCACGCAGTCCGAGCTGCTGCCTTCGGCCTGCATCGTGGAGGAACCGTCGAAGCCCCAGAGGGGGAGCTGCTCAAGCGTCGGGAAAGCGTCGAATTCCTTGATCAGGGTCTTGCCGCGCAGGTTCGGGGTGGGCTTGTAACCGTCGAGCCAGATGTATTCGAGCTTAAACTTTGTCATTTCGTTCTCTCACATGACGCCAGGAATGGCTGGGTTCCGAAGGCGGTTGGGCAATTTGGCTACCCGACGACCGATGCCAATTAAGAAGCATTAATCGTGCCAACTCGGATTCAGGGCCGAAAATCCAGATAAAACGATCATTGGCGACAGATGCGGTGCCAGCGGACCGGTGCGGCAGCGCAAGGAAGCAGCTAATCGCACAAAAAATAGGCAAATCCTGCCTGACTCCGGTGCAAACCAGGGCAACAACGCGGCGACAGATGATCGAGTGCCGGCAAACGCCAGCGATTGCCCGCAAAACGTGCAGCGGCGCGATAAACAGCTCGCTCAGCCCGCCGGCGGCTTCCCGCATTGGCGCATGATCGTGGGCAGAACCTTGAAAAGCCGCGCGTCATCACATTGGGAAACATTGAAGCGCAGGAAATCGTTGGCCGTGCCGGCATGGGAAAAGACGTTGCCGGGCGCCAGAACGATTTCCTGCTGCAGCGCCTTCTGCGCCACCTCGGCCGCGTCGATACTCTCGGGCAGGCGGCACCAGAGGAACATGCCCGCCTGCGGCTCGATCCATGGCGTGATGCCGATCTCGGCGAGCCGCGCCGCCGTATCGCTCATTGCCCGCGACAGGCGCTGGCGTAGTGCCTCCATGTGCTTGCGGTAGCTGCCGTCCTTGAGCATCGCAAAAACCAGCTCCGCCGAAAGGCTCGGCCCGCCGAACGTGGTGGCGATCTTCAGATCGACCAGTCCCTCGATCCACTCCCGCGGCGCGGCGATGAAGCCGCAGCGGATGGAGGCCGAGAGGGTCTTGGAGAAGCTGCCGATCTGCACGACACGCTCGAGCCCGTCGAAGGCGGCAAGCCGCGGCGCCGGCGCATGTTCGAAATCGGCGAAGATATCGTCCTCGACGATTGTCAGCCCGGCCTGTTCGGCCAGCTTCAGCAGCCGATGGGCAACGACCGGGGAGAGCGTCGCGCCCGTCGGATTGTGAAGGGCGGAATTGGTGATGTAGAGCCGCGGCCGGTGGGTCGCGAGAACCTCGGCGAATTTCTCGAGATCGGGCCCCGAAGGCGTATAGGGCACGCTCACCACGTCGGCCCGATGAGCACGCAGCAAGGCATGGAAATTGAAGTAGCAGGGGTCGTCGACCACGACCGTATCGCCTGGCTCGATCAAAAAGCGGCAGAGAATATCGATCGCCTGCGTGCCCGACTCCGTCAGGATGATCTGGTCGGGCGATGCCTCGACGCCGTGTTCGCCGAGGCGTCGGGCGAGAAGTTGGCGCAGGGGCCGATGACCGAGCGGCGTTCCGTAGTCCGTCAGCCCGCTCGCCTCCAGCTTGGTTGCAGATTTGAGCGCACGGCGGATTGCAGTTTCCGGCATCCAGCTCGGCGGCAGCCAGCCGCAGCCGGGTTTCAGCACGTTATCGCCCGTTTCCAGCGCCTGGCGCGACACCCACAGCGGATCGACGGCCCGATCGAGCCGCGGACCGATCTCGGCCAGAGAAAGGGGCGCCAGCGGCGCCGAGACGAAAAAACCGGCGCCGGGTTTTGAGCGAATGACGCCTTCGGCCACCAGCCGCTCATAGGCTTCGACGACGGTGGACTTCGAAACGCGCATGGTGTTGGCGAAGGCACGGATCGATGGAAGCTTCGTCCCCGGCGTCAGGATACGCCCGGCGATCCGCTGCCGGATCGTCGCCATCACGCCTTCGAGCAGCGTTTCGCTGCCGATTTCCAAATCCTGGACCGTCATCCGTACTGCTCATCCATCCAATACAGTTTTGCAAAACTGTACCGCATTGTCTCTGGCCGGGCCAGCCCATTCGCCCGATACAGGCAAAAAAGGAGAATGCTATGGACAAGACGGCAGACGGTTGGGTGAGTGGTTTTCTCGGAGTGCTGATCTTCAGTGGATCATTGCCCGCGACCCGCGTTGCGGTGATGGATTTCGACCCGGTGTTCCTGACGGTGGCGCGCGCGGCGATCGCCGGCCTGCTCGGCCTCGTCCTGCTTCTCATCTTCCGCCAGCCGCGCCCGGCGAAGGCCGACCTCGTTTCGCTGGCGATCGTCGCCTTCGGCGTCGTACTGGGCTTTCCGCTGCTGACCGCGCTGGCCCTGCAGCATGTCACCTCGGCGCATCTGATCGTCTTTGTCGGCCTGCTACCGCTGGCAACCGCGATCTTCGGCGTCATGCGCGCCGGCGAGCGGCCACGCCCGGCCTTCTGGCTCTTCTCCTCGCTCGGCAGCGCTGCTGTCGTCGGCTTTGCGCTGGTGCAGGGCTTTGCCGCCTCGCCGATCGGCGACCTCCTGATGCTCGGCGCCATCATCGTCTGCGGCCTCGGCTATGCCGAAGGCGCCAGCCTGTCGCGCAAGCTCGGCGGCTGGCAGGTGATCTGCTGGGCGTTGGTCCTGTCCTTGCCGATCATGCTGGGGCTAACACTGTTCACGCTGCCAGCCTCTTTCGCGACCGTCACGAACGGCGCCTGGGCGGGCCTTGCCTATGTCTCGCTGTTCAGCATGCTCGTCGGTTTCGTCTTCTGGTATCGCGGCCTCGCGCTCGGCGGCGTCGCTGGCGTCGGGCAGTTGCAGCTTCTGCAGCCCTTTTTCGGCCTGGCGCTAGCGGCAACGCTTCTCGGCGAGCCGGTCAGCTGGAGCATGCTGGCCGCAACCGGCGCGATCGTGCTCTGCGTCGCCGGCGCCAAGAAGTTCGCGAAGTAGGCGACTTCACGGATCAGGCGGGTGCAGGCAAGCAGGTCTGCGCCCGCCTAGAGCCGGTCGAGTTTCAACCGTTCTCCGAGCAGATCGAGAAAGCGGCGGATCTTTGCAGATGGGGTCCGCCCCTCCAGCCAGAGCGCATGGATCGGCACCGGAGCAGGCTCGAAGTCTTCCAACACTGTTTCGACCTTGCCCGCATCGATCAGGTCCTTGATCTGCCAGAGCGGCGAAAAACCGAGGCCGAGCCCCTGTTCCACCGCCGCATAGATCGCGTTCATCGAGTTGGTGCGAACCGCGCCACTCACCTTGAACGCCCGAGCCCGCCCGTCGATGGTGAACATCCAGACGCCGGGTCGCTCGTCGCCCGTGCGCGTGACGCAACGATGGGCCGAGAGCTCCTGCGGATGAACCGGCCGGCCGAAGCGCGCAAAATAGGCGGTAGAACCGAAGACGACGCGGCGCAGCGCGCCCAGGCGCTTGCCGGTCAGCCCGGAATCCTGGAGATCGCCGATCCGCACGACCAGATCGAGCCCGCTTGCGGCGAGGTCGACGAAAGCATCGGAGAGGTCGAGATCGACCTCGACCTCAGGATATTTCGCCATGTACTCGGCGATCACAGGCATCAGGAATCGCGGCGCAAACAGACTGGGCGCCCCGAGGCGCAGCACGCCTGACGGCTCGGAGCGACGCTGTGCCACCTCCTCCCGCGCCTCGTGAATCTGCTCCACTGCGGGCTTGACGCGCAGATAGAAGCTCTCACCCGCCTCGCTCGGCATCGAGCGGCGGGTCGTTCGATGCACCAGCTCGACCCCGACATCGGCTTCGAGCATCGCGAGCGACCGGCTGACGGTCTGCAGAGGCCGCCCCAGGCGTTTCGCCGCGGCCGTCAGGCTCCCCTGCTCGACGATGGCCAGAAAGGCTTCCAGGTCTTCGATGCGGCTCATGCGATAATCCCGTTTTGCTGGAGAATAAATCACATTCTGCGCTGATTGTCCGCATTGTTGCGCGCCACTAGCTTGAGATCGTCACATCACGACGGCTCGAAAGGCAGACCCCCATGAACCAGCGCTCCAACACGATCCTTGTCGTCGGCGCCACCGGCCGCTTTGCCGGCCTCGTCGTTCCGGAACTGGCGCGGCGCGGCGCCAGGGTCCGTGCCCTCATCCGCGACGAGGCGCAGGGCGCGCTTGCGAAATCGCTCGGCGCAACGGAAATCGCGATCGGCGATCTGCGCGAGCGTGCAAGCCTCGAGCAGGCGCTTGAGGGTGCTGCTGGCGTCTTTCACATCGGTCCGGCCTTTGCACCGGATGAGGCGGCGATGGGCGTGTCGATGGTCGAAGCCGCCGTGCGCGCCGGCGTCAGGAAGTTCGTTTTCTCTTCGGTCATCCAGCCGACCCATGTGCGGCTGAAGAACCACGCGGCAAAGATCCCGGTGGAGGATGCGCTCTATTCCTCACCGCTCGAATACACCATCCTGCATCCGGCAAACTTCATGCAGAACCTGCGGTCCGCCTGGGCAAGTGTGCTTGCTACCGGCAGCTTCGCAGAGCCGTTTCCGACGACCACGCGCATCGCCCGCGTCGACTACCGTGATGTCGCCGAAGTCGCGGCGATCGCGCTCACGGAAGACCGCCTCGCCTATGCGACGCTGGAACTTAGCGCCGAGGGCCGGCACAACCGCGAGGAAATTGCCGAGATGATGAGCGCCGCACTCGGTCGGCCGATCGTTGCGGCAACCATTGGCTTTCACGAATGGGCAAAGCCAATCGCCGCAAAATACACCGACCACCAGTTGGAACTGCTTTCCAAGGTCCATGCCCACTATGCCGAAGTCGGCCTCGGTGGAAACAGCATGACGCTGCGCGCCGCACTTCAGCGCGAACCGCGCAATCTCGAAAGTTTCATTCACGAACTGGCGCAGGCCTAAAGGCTGGCGACCCTATCCCTTCCAATTCCCCCGGAGTTCACCTCATGCCAAAGAAGCTTCCGCACCGATACCAGACCATCGTCATGCCGCTCGTTCTCTCCGTCCTGATGTCCGGCATCGTTTCCTTCGTCTCGACGGCGATCGGCAACGGCATCCACCCCGATATTCTCGCACTGTGGATCAAGGCCTGGGCCTTCTCCTGGTTGGTCGCTTTCCCCAGCCTGCTGGTGGTCCTTCCGTTCGTGCGCCGCATCGTGGCGGCCACCGTCGAACAGCCGCGCAGCAACTGACCGATCTCGCATTATTTCACTCCGAACCGGCGTTTCGGGCGCACTCGAAATTTTTAGGATATCTAAAAACGATTGACAGGAAATCGGGCTGCACCCTAGCTTGAGGAGAGACGAGAAGGGGACAGACAGTGACGACGGCGGACCATGCCAGCGGCGCATCGACCGGCGCGGCAGAAACGCCGTCGCTTGGCGATCGCCTGCGCCAGCGGCGAAAGAGCTTGAAGATGACGCTTCAGGAGGTCGCCGACGAGGCCGGTTTTTCCGTCGGCTTCATCTCGCAGATCGAGCGCGGCATCACCGTTCCCTCGCTGACCTCGCTGATCGCCGTCTGCCGGACCTTGAAGGTCGAGGCCGGCAGCTTTCTCAACCCGCCGAAGGTGGCGACGACATTCACCCGGCGCGAACACAGGCCGGTCTATGGGCTCGGCGGAGAAAGCGGCAAGGCCGTCTCCTACGAGCGGCTCTCCGCGTCCTTTCCCGGCAACGTGCTCAGAAGCACCATCATCCACGAGCCGCCCGGCCATCGCAGCGAGCCAATGTCGCATGAGGGTGAGGAAATCTTCTTCATCCTGAAGGGAGCCCTGACGCTGGAAGTTGACGGCGAAGCGATGGTTCTGGAGCCGGGCGATTCCGCCCATTTCCCGTCGCTGCGCACCCATACGATGTGGAACCACACCAGCGAGCCGACCACGATCCTGCACACCTGCACGATGGACGTCTTCGGCGACGGCGCCCCCTCCGGAAGCCCTTCCGACAGCCTAGCCGTGACCCGAGCCGAAAACCGGCTCGACGCCAGCGGGATCGCCGAAGACAAGTGACAGGCGCCGCAACCGGCGCCGTCACGCGTTTGTCGAGTGGCTCGCCCCGCTGCTTTATGGCAGGAGCACCATGGCACCCGTCGTCTGACGTCCTTCGAGCCGGCGATGCGCCTCGGCTGCCTCGGAAAGCGGCAGGCGCGCATGCACGGGGATCGTGACCGCGCCGCTTGCGACGACGTCGAAGAGATCCTTGCTCATCGCCAGCACGTCCTCTCGCCGGACCAGATGCGCGGGCAATAGCGGCCAGGTGGCGTAAAGCGACCCCTTCTGCGCCAGCGTCATGATGTCGAAGGGCGGGATCGGGCCGGACGCGGCACCGAAACTGACGAAGTGACCGAACGGCCGCAGGCTGTCGAGCGAACCTTCAAACGTCGCCTTGCCGATGCTGTCATAGACGACATCGACCCCCTCGCCTTTGGTGAATTCGCGCACGCGCGCCGCAAAATTCTCGTTGCCGTAGTCGATCACGTGGTCCGCACCGTTGGCCAGTGCCAGTTCGGCCTTCTCCGGCGAACCGACGGTGCCAATGACCTTTGCGCCAAGATGTTTTGCCCATTGCGTCAGGATAAGGCCGACACCGCCGGCGGCCGCATGGACGAGGATGGTATGACCGGCCTTAACCCGGAAGGTGCGACGCAGCAGATATTGCGCCGTCAGGCCCTTCAGCATCATCGCCGCACCCGTCTCGAAATCGATGCCGTGAGGCAGATGCACGAGGACACGGGCAGGCACATTGTGCTCCTCCGCATAGGCACCAAGCGCTTCGGCGTAGGCGACGCGGTCCCCCGGCTTGAAGCCCTCGACATCGGGTCCGACCGAGATCACCTCGCCCGCTCCCTCCTTGCCTGGGATGAATGGAAGCTGCGGCGGCGGGTAGGCGCCGCTGCGCAGATAGATGTCGACGAAGTTGACGCCGATCGCCCGGTTACGCACCCGCACTTCGCCGGGGCCGGGTTCGCCGCGTTCGACGTTTTCATAGGCGAGCACATCAGGCCCGCCGTGCTGATACACGCGGATAGCTTTCATGGATCTGGTCCTCTGGTTGGTCGGCTGGCCCTGGCAGCCTCCAAGCGACGGTCGATGCCAATCTGCTTGGTGCTGCTCCGCCTTCCTCGCTGATCACATCTGACAGATAGCCATGCGTGAGTCCCCCGTGTAGACTGATATCAATGACAACAGAGTTCAAAGATCGTGATATCTGATCAGATCAGCATCGACCTCCTGCGCAGCTTCGTCGCGGTCTGCCGACAGGGCAGCCTGAACCGCGTCGCCACCCAGACCAGCCGCACGCAATCGGCGCTCAGCATGCAGATGCGGCGGCTCGAAGATCTTCTCGGCCGGCAACTTTTCACCCGCACCGGTCGTGGCGTCGTGCCGACACCCGAAGGCGAATTGTTCCTCGGATACGCCACGCGCATGCTGGCGCTCGGCGACGAAGCGGCGGCGCGGCTGCGACAGGCGGACCTCAGCGGCGGCGTGCGGGTCGGGCTTGCCGAGGAAGTGGCAACGACGGCGCTGCCCGAAGCGCTCGGGCGATTGCGGCGCGGCTACCAGGAGATCCGGCTCGACGTGGTGGTCGAGCAATGCGTGGCGCTTGGAAAGACCTGGCCCGAAGGCGACCTCGACATCATGGTCGTGCCGACCTCGGTGGTCACCGCCGACGCCCTCACCACCTGGAACGTCGACCTGCAATGGGTCTGTGCGACGGACTACGCTTTCGACGAAACGCGGCCAATCGACCTCGTCGCCTTCGCCGCGCCCTGCCTCTGGCGCCGACGCATGATCGAGACGCTGGCCGACCAGGGCCGGGAACACCGGATCACTTTTACCAGCCAGAGCATCACGGCGCTGCAGGCCGCGATCGAGAACGGGCTCGGCATTGGTTTGCTTCCGCCGGAAGCGATCCGCGCGGGCACGATGCGGGCGCTACCCGCTTCGTCTGCCGTGCCGAAGCCGTTTGCCGTGCAATATGGGCTTTTCGCCCGGGATCGACGCATGGCCGCCGTCGAGGCGGCAATCAGTGTGCTGCTCGAAGCCCTGCCGATCGCTTCCAGGACCTAGCGCCTGCGCGGCTCGAGCCGGCGCTCACGCGCCCCAGGTCGTCTCCAGCACGCGGATCCAATTGCCGTGGCAGATCTTGGCGAGCGCCGCGTCGTCATAGCCGCGAGTGCGCAGCAGGTCGACGAGCAGCGGCAGATCGGCCGCACTGCGCATGGCCGCCGGAATGGCCGTACCGTCGAAGTCAGAGCCGAGCGCCACATGCTCGATACCGATACGCTCGACGATGTAGTCGATGTGGTCGACAAGGAGCGAGAGCGGCGTATCCGTGTTTCTGGTCCCGTCCGCGCGCAGGAAAAGGACGCCGAAGTTGATGCCGGCCAAACCGCCGCTGTCCCTGATCGCGTCGAGCTGACGGTCCGTCAGATTGCGGCTGTGCGGGCAGAGCGCGTGCACGTTGGAATGGGAGGCGACGAGTGGCGCCTGCGACAGCGCGGCGATATCCCAGAAGCCCTGTTCGTTCATGTGCGAAAGATCGAGCATGATCTTCAGCTCGTTGCAGGCGCGCACCAGATCCTTGCCGGCCTCGCTGAGGCCCGGACCGATATCGGGCGAAGAGGGAAAGCGGAAGGGAACGCCATAGGCAAAAATGTTCGGCCGGCTCCAGACGGGGCCGAGCGTGCGCAGACCCGCGGCGTGCAGCACATAGAGCGCGTCGAGATCGGCACCGACCGCCTCGATACCCTCGATGTGCAGCACCGAGGCAAAGGCACCAGTGTCCATTGCGGCGCGGATATCGGCAGCACTGCGGCAGATCTTCAGCCGGCCCTCCGACTGGCGTTCGATCCGCATCAGCAGGCTCGCCATGCCGAGCGTGGCTTCGAGCGCGCTTTGCTGATCAGGCGTTGCGAACTCGCCGCTGCCGTCCTTGGCGAGGCCCGGCGATGCGACATAGACGGCACAGAGGCCGCCGGCAAGTCCACCCGCCGCGGCCTTGTCGAGATCGATATGCCCGGTATCGACACCGTCGAGGAAGCGGCGCTCGGCGGCGCCGCCAGGCGAACGCCAGAGCCGCGACAGCACGTCGTTATGTCCGTCAAAGACCGGGATTTTCGCTTGCGTCGCCAATTCTGGATCGCCTTCTCAACCTGTTGTCCTCAAGTGCGACTCATGGATAGTCGCGGACGGACCATAGACATTGGGTGCGGGAACCGCACCCTTTTTCCCCGCCGGCCTAACGCAATGCAGGCGGGCCGGGCAAATGCAAACCATGCATAGACCCTGCCGGAATCGGAATTGGCGGCACAAGGTACTGTCGTGCTTAGTCGGAAATATGCGCGGGAAACCGCTGCGGTCAGGATTGGAGAATGGACATGACGAAGCCGGCAACGCTCGATTGGCAGGCCGCCGAAGCGGCTGCGAAACGCCTGACCGCACAATGGGCGGCGGACGAGCCGGGCGGCGCGGTCATCGGCTTCGACGCATCCGGCATCTGCTTCTCGCATACGGCTGGCGTCGAGAGCCTTGCGACATCCGCACCCTTCACGGTCGACAGCGTCGTGCGCTATGCGTCGCTCACCAAGCACGTGTTCTCAGCGATGGTGCTGGCCCATGCCGATCTCATCGGTCTCGACGATCCGCTCGGCCAACACCTTCCGGAACTGCGCTCGCCGCTTGCCGAAGTCACGGTCGGGCAGGCGCTCGACATGACGGGCGGTCTGCCGGATACCCGCGAATGCCTGTCGTTGCTCGGCCTCTCGGTCTACACGGAGACGACGGCCGGCCCACTCCTCGAATACCTCTCACGCGGGGAGCGGCTGAACTTTGATGCCGGCACCGAGGTTTCCTACTCCAACACAGGCTATCGCCTTATCGAAGCGGCTTTGGAGCGCCGGGGTTTCCGCTTCGACGCTTTCATCCAACGGGAAATCGCGGGCCCGCTTGGCATTGCGCTGAAAGCGCCGGATGTCTGGAACGACCCGGTGAAAGGCCTCGTTCCCGGATACTGGCACTCGGGCGAAAGCTGGCAGCTCTCTGCGGCCGGCCTGCACATTTCCGCCTCGGGCAGTCTCACCGGCAGCGCCCGGGCGCTTGCCACCTGGCTGCAGGCCCTGCTCGATGACAAAGGTCGCTTCGCCGGTCTTCTGCAAAAACTGCAGGCACCCCGATACCTCGCCGACGGACGCTCGACGGGCTATGGTCTCGGCCTGCGCAATTCGTCGCTCGGCGGCCGCGACTTTGTCGGCCATGGCGGCTCGCATCCCGGCTACAAGACCTATTTCCTGCTCGATCCCGAAACACGCGCCGGCTTCGTCGTCGTCTCCAACCGTGAGGACACCAACGGCTACAAGATCGCGCTCGAAAGCATGGCGGCGCTCACGAGGCTCGCACTGCCGGATCCCTCGGCTGACCTCGGCGACGGTTTCTATGTAACGGAAACCGGCCCCTGGTGGATCGAGGTCAAGGGCAGCACCTGCACCTATCTCGATGCGGACGAGACGCTCTATGACGACGGCGACGGCTGGGTCTCGTCGCGCTCCGCCTCATCGCCCCTGCGACTGCGCCGCGACGGCGCCGCCCTTGTCGGAGAGGTCGGGCATGCCGCGCGACGCTTCCTTCCGGCCGCAACGGCCGAGCCGCTGCCGGCATCGCTTTCCGGGATCTGGTGCTCGGACGAAGGCGCGGAGTTCACGATCGAGAACGGCGCGGTCCTGATGGGCGTCGGTCCCGTCCGTCAGACCATGAAGCTCACTCCGCTCGGCAACGGTCGCTTCCTGTTCACCTTGAGCGATGGGCCCTGGGTCAAGCGCATCTGCCTGCATCTCCTCGGGCCCGATCACCTCGAACTGGTGACGAGCCGTGCCCGGATGATCGAATATCGCCGACGCGCCTGATTTTTCTTGATGACGCGCGGGCGCTGCCTCAAAAGAAGGCCGGTCGCCGGCGAATGACGGGCCGGACTTCAGGAGCGCATGCCCGTGGAAATCAAATGGCTTGAGGACTTTCTGGCGCTCGCCAGCACGCTGAACTTCTCAAAGGCGGCGGACGAGCGCCATGTCACCCAATCCGCCTTCAGCCGGCGCATCCGGCAGCTGGAAGCCTGGCTCGGCACGACGCTCGTCGACCGCGCGACCTATCCTTCGCGCTTGACGGAAGCGGGATCGAAATTCGTGCCGGTGGCTCAGGACACGCTGAAGCAACTCTATCAGGCACGGCGCAATCTGCAGCAGGAGGAAGGCTCCGACGCCCGCACCATCAAGCTGACGGCGCTGCACACACTCTCCTTCACCTTCTTTCCCGCGTGGATGACCCGGGTCAACGCCCGGAGCGGGCCGCTCTTCTCCCGACTTCGCCCCGATTCCGGCAGCATGGAGGAAAACCTCAATTCGCTCGTCGACGGCGAATGCGACTTCCTGCTGACCTACGCCCATACCCAGGTACCGCACCTGCTCGACCCGCAGGCCTTCGAACATCGTGTGCTCGGGCATGAGCGCATCATCCCCGTTTCGGCGGCGAATGAAGCAGGCGCGCCGCTACACCGGCTCGAAGGCGGCACGAAACCTTTCCCGCATCTGCGCTACGAAAAGTCGTCCTTCTTCGGTCAGCTTCTCGACGACCTGATCGGCCCCACGCTGCCGCCGGCGCAAAGGGTGCACGAAGGCAGCATGTCGGTAGGCTTGAAGGCCATGGCGGAAGCTGGCTGGGGCATCGCCTGGGTGCCCGAGAGCCTGATGACGGACGAACTGGCGACCGGCGCGCTGGTCAGGGCCGCCGACCCGCGCTGGGAGGTGAGCGTCGAGATCCGGCTCTACCGCGCCAAGGAAAACCGCCGCCCGGTCGTCGGCCGCGTCTGGCAGAACCTGGAGGCTGTCGCCTAAGCGACAGCCTGGCCCGCACGGTCGAGCTAGATCGCCGTTCGCCGCGCGTGCTCCAGATAGAGCTCACGCAGGCGCTTGACCACCGGGCCTGGCTCACCGCTGCCGACAGGCTTGCCGTCGATGCGGGTGATCGGAGCAACGAAATTCGAAGCGCTGGTCAGGCACGCTTCGCGGGCGTTGAGCGCCTCTTCGAGCGTGAACGGGCGTTCTTCCAGAGTCATTCCCTGTTCGGCGGCGAGCGCCAGAGCGGCGAGCCTGGTGCAGCCGGGCAGCGTCTTTTGACTGTTGCCGCGCGTGACGATGCGGTTGTCCGCAGTCACGATGTAGGCGGTCGAGGATGCGCCTTCGGTCACGAACCCGTCCTCGATCATCCACGCCTCGTCGCAGCCTTCGGCCTTGGCGATCCGCTTGGCGATCACCTGCGGCAGCAGGCACACGCTCTTGATGTCGCGGCGCGCCCAGCGCTGGTCGGGCACGGTCTTGACCGACAGCCCCTTGGTCGTGGCAGTCACCAGCGTCTTTGCCTGGGTGAAGAGCACCAGCGTCGGCTTGATATCCTCGGAGAACAGAAAATTCCGGTCTTCGGCGCCCCGGGTGAGCTGCAGATAGACCATGCCTTCGACAAGGCCGTTTTCTTCGATCAACCGCTTCTCGATCGCGACGATCTCGTCGGTCGATACCGGCAACGGCACATCGATTTCACGCGCGCAGCGCTCCAGGCGCGCCATATGCGAGGCGCTGTCGATCAGCTTGCCTTCGAGCACGGCGGTAACCTCGTAGATTCCATCGCCGAAGAGGAAGCCGCGGTCGAAGATCGAGAGGCGCGCTTCGTTCTCCGGCAAGAACTCGCCGTTGAGATAGACGGTGCGGATGGACGGCTGGGACATGGGGGCTCCGTAGGAATTGGTTTGGCAGAAGCGCATGGACCGCAACACCGGGCGCGATCCAGAGGCGCAAAATCAGTGTTCGTCGAGCACGCGAAGCCGTTCGTATGAGATCGCCTCGACCATGCTCGGCTTGCCGTTCGCGGCGTTGAAGCCGTGCGTCGTGCACGCCATCGTCAGAGAATTGAGGATCGCCTCCTCGGTCGTCTCGATCGCGGCCTCAAAGAGCGGCGACATCAGGTCGTTCGGAAGGTCGGGATAGTCGGCGATCGCCGCTCGCCGCGCCTTGGTGCGGCGCACACTAGCCGCAGTCGAGAAGGCAAGCGCATAGTCGCCGGAACCGTTGCTGAGTGCCGCACCGGTGCGGGCGAGACCGCCGAAGGCGCGTTCGGCCAGGCGCTTGAGATTGCGGGCAGACAGCGGCGCATCGGTTGCAACCACGATGACGATCGAGCCGTCCCGGTCGTGTGCCGCCGGCGCCTCGTAGGCACGGCCGCAGACGGTGAGCCGGCCGCCATAATTGGATTGGACGAGCACGCCGAGCGTAAAGACCGAGCCAGCCGCCTTCACAAGACGCGAACTCGTGCCGATGCCGCCCTTCAGCCCGAAGGCCACCGTGCCGGTTCCGGCACCGACAGCCCCCTCTTCGACGGCACCGGTCTTCGCAGCGGCAAGGGCAGCGCCGATCTCGTCGACCGTCGGGCGACCGGCGCGGATGTCGTTGAGGCGGGAATCGTTTGTCTCGCCGACGACCGCGTTCAGCGACACCACCTTCTCGTTGCCCGGCTGCGCCAGCGTCCAGCGATTGACGGCCTCGATAGCCCGCCCCGTCGCCAGCGTGTTGGTGAGAACGACGGGCGTTTCCAGCTCGCCAAGTTCGTCGACCTGGGTGGAACCCGCAAACTTGCCGAAGCCGTTGAGCACGGCGAAGCCGGCCGGCACCTTGTCCTGAAAGAGGTTGCCTTCATGCGGCAGGATGGCGGTCGCCCCGGTGCGGATGCGGTCCGCATCGACAACGGTTGCCTGGCCGACGGCGACGCCCGGGACATCGGTGATCGCGTTGAGCGGACCCGGCTCGTAGACACCTGGCCGGAAACCAAGATCTCGAAGGCGCAAGCGCTTGATATTCGTCATTTTTTCGTCGTTTTCCCGTCCATTGGCCCGTTCGCGAAGCAGGCATTTCGTCGCAGGGCAACCTACATCCCCCGGCGGCAAAACGGCATCGCAAAAATGGAATAGTTTCATGAGAAGCCTGCAACGCCAGCGATCGTCGAGGCTCGTCACGAGCGGCGGTCAAAACCGATCTTGCAGAAGCGCCGCGTCGGCGCATGCGGCGACTGATAGTGGAGTGAAATAAAGCAGTTGCAACCATAAGAAACAGTTCATAAGTTCGCCTCGTCCTTGGCATTTGGAACGACGGCACTCGATGATGAAGCCGCTTGATGCAACCGCCGGCAATTCTCCGCAAATGACGTCCGCAGGGACGGACGTCCGCCCGAGCCTCGGCATCTGGGCCTGCTCGGCGCTCGTCGTCGGCAACATCATCGGCTCCGGTTTCTACCTGTCGCCTGCAGCGCTCGCCCCCTATGGCGCCGCAGCGCTCGTGGGCTGGGTCGGCATGGCCATTGCCGCCATGTGCCTCGGGCTGGTCTTTGCGCGGCTTGCCAGCGTCAGGCCCGCGACCGGCGGCCCCTACGCCTACAGCCGCATGGCTTTCGGACCGTTTGCCGGCTTCCTCGTCGCCTGGGCCTACTGGATATCGATCTGGGCGTCGCTGCCGGCGATCGCCATGGCCTTCGCCGGATATCTCGGCGTCTTTTTCCCGAACCTTCAGCATGTGCCAGGCGGGTTCACCGCGGTTTCGCTTGCCGCCATGTGGCTGGTCGCTGCCATCAACATGTTCGGCGTCAAGAGCGCCGGCCGCTTCCAGATCGTCACCGTCGGGCTGAAGCTCGTTCCCTTCATCGCCATCGCCCTTCTCGGCCTCTTCTGGATCGAGCCGCAGAACCTCACACCCGTCAACCCGAGCGGGCTTTCCGTCCTGGGGCTGATCTCGGCCACTGCCCCGCTGACGATGTTCGCCTTTCTCGGCATCGAGTCTGCGACCGTCCCGGCCGGCGATGTCGACGATCCGAAGCGCACGATCCCGCGGGCGACGGTGCTCGGCACGCTCTGCTGCGGCCTGGTTTTCATCCTCGGCACGCTCGTGGTGATGGGCACGGTTCCGCGCGAGGCGCTTGCCCGTTCTGCCGCCCCCTTTTCCGATGCGGCCTTCATGATGTGGGGCTGGTGGGGGAGCACGCTCGTGGCTGCCGCGGTCGTGCTTTCGTCGATCGGCGCGCTCAACGGCTGGACGCTGCTGATGGCGCAGGTGCCAATGGCGGCAGCGCGCGACGGCCTGTTCCCGCCGGTTTTCGGCCGCCTGTCGAGCCGCGGCGTACCGCAGTGGGGCATCATTGTGTCGATGCTGCTGGCTTCGGCCCTTCTGATCCTGCAGACTTCGGGCGTGTCGGGCCTGATGGCCGTCTACCGGTTTGCCGTCGATCTTTCGACGACCGCGGCGATGGTGCCTTACGTTTTCTGCAGCCTGGTCGAAGGCGCGCTCTTCCTGGCGCTGACGCGTCCGCGCGACGAGGAATGGGGCGGCATTCGCCTTGGTCCCTACAGGCCCTACGCGCTGGTCGCCTTCATCTTTTCCCTTTGGACAGTCTACGGCAGCGGACCTCAGGCGGGCCTTTGGTGCCTGCTTCTGCTGCTCGTCGCACTGCCCGTCTACCTTTCAGTCGAGAGGAAGGAGCCATCCAAGGACTGATTTCACAAGAATACCCCCACCTGCACCTAGCACCGAACTAGAGAGAGGATTGGATATGAGCACGTTGAACAGGGGTCACCGCCGTCTCGGCATGAAAGCACTCGTTCTGGATGACGAGATCAGCGAGGAAAGCGCGGCCGGCCGCGCCGTGCGGTCGCTGATCGCGGAACTCGAGCGCCGCCAGATCGAAGTGGTCACCGCGGAAAGCGCCGATGACGGCATCGCCGTGATCCGCTCCGACCCCGCTCTCCAATGCGTCCTTGTCGACTGGGACCTCGGCCCCGACGGCCACGAGCAGTCCATCGAGGTCGTCGAAGCCCTGCGCAAGCGCAATGGCACCGTTCCGTTGCTGCTGCTTGCCGATCGCAGCGTCGCCTCATCAGTTCCGGCCGAGATCATGGCGAAGGTCGACGACTTCGTCTGGATGCTCGAAGACACGATGGACTTCGTCGGCGGGCGCATCCAGGCAGCAATCGAGCGCTATCGCTCGACCGTGCTGCCGCCGATGTTCAAGGCGCTCGCACAGTTCTCGCAGGTGCACGAATATTCCTGGCACACGCCCGGCCACACCGGCGGCACGGGTTTCCTGAAGTCGCCGCCCGGCCGCGCCTTCTTCGAGTTCTTCGGCGAGCCGCTGCTGCGCTCGGATCTGTCGATCTCTGTCAGCGAACTCGGATCGCTGCTCGACCATTCCGGGCCGATCGGCGCCAGCGAGAAGTATGCCGCCCGCGTCTTCGGCTCGCATCGCAGCTACCACGTCACCAACGGCTCCTCGACCTCCAACCGCGTCATTCTGATGGCGAGTGTGAGCCGCGACCAGATCGCGCTTTGCGACCGCAATTGCCACAAGTCGGCCGAACACGCGATGACCATGTCGGGCGCCGTGCCGACCTATCTGGTGCCGACCCGGAACCACTACGGCATCATCGGCCCGATCCCCCCGGAACGGCTGACGGCGGTCGCGATCCGCAAGGCGATCGACCAGAACCCGCTTGCCGCCGACCTCTCGGACAAGGAACCGAAGCACGCAATCATCACCAACTCGACCTATGACGGTCTTTGCTACAACGTCACCCGTGTCGAGGAACTGCTCGGTGCCAGCGTCGACCGGCTGCATTTCGACGAAGCCTGGTACGGCTACGCCCGCTTCAACCCGATCTATCGCGACCGCCACGCCATGCACGGCGATCCGAAGGCGCATACGGCCGACAAGCCGACGGTCTTTGCCACCCAGTCGACGCACAAGCTTTTGGCCGCCCTTTCTCAGGCCTCCTTCATCCATGTGCGCGACGGAAGGAAGCCGATCCCGCACGGCATCTTCAACGAAACGTTCATGATGCACGCCTCGACCTCGCCGAACTACGCGATCATCGCCTCGAACGACGTTTCGGCTGCGATGATGGACGGACCCGGCGGAGCGGCGCTCACCAATGAATCGATCGAGGAAGCGGTCTCCTTCCGCCTGATGATGTCGCGGCTTGCCAACGACGCGGCCGAGCGCGGTGACTGGTTCTTCGATTGCTGGCAGCCGGACACGGTGCGCGACCCGAAGACCGGCCGCACCAGCCCCTTCCACGAAGCCTCGCCGGAATCGCTTGCGACCGACCCGTCCTGCTGGGTGCTGAAGCCGGGAGCCGCATGGCACGGGTTCGGCGAGATCGAGGACGGCTATTGCATGCTCGACCCGATCAAGGTCTCGATCGTCACGCCGGGCGTTGCGCCCGGCGGCGGGCTGATGCCGGTCGGCATCCCCTCGAGCCTCGTCACCGCCTATCTCGATGCCCGCGGCATCGTCGTCGAGAAGACGACCGACTTCACCATCCTGTTCCTCTTCTCGCTCGGCATCACCAAGGGGAAATGGGGTTCGCTCGTCAGCGCGCTTTGCGACTTCAAGCGCGACTACGACGCCAACCTCACCCTGGAAGTGGCGATCCCGTCGCTGATCGAGGACCACCCGGAGCGCTACGCCGGCATGGGCCTCAAGGATCTTGCCGACACGATGTTCTCGGCGATGGACCAGTTGAAGACCACGGCCTCCATGGCTGCCGGTTTCTCCGTGCTGCCGCATCCGGACCTGAGCCCGGTGCGCGCCTATGAGCGGCTGGTGCGCGGCGAGGTGGAACAGGTAACGCTCGACCATCTGGCCGGCCGCACGGTCGCGACCGGCGTCGTGCCCTATCCGCCGGGCATTCCGCTGCTGATGCCGGGCGAAAACGCCGGCCCCGCCGATGGTCCGGTTCTCGGTTATCTCAAGGCGCTCGAGGCCTATGACCTCCGGTTCCCCGGTTTCACCCATGACACGCACGGGGTGGAGGTCGAGGACGGCCTTTACCGCGTCTATGTCTTGACCCGTTGAACCGGCTTCAGGAGCGACGAACATGGCTGCTGTCGATAGTGCTTCCAAACCCACATCCGCGGGCGTCGCGGAATCCGCCAAGATCGGCCTCGTGCCCGCGACCTTGATGGTCGCGGGCAACATGATGGGCTCCGGCGTCTTCATGCTGCCGGCGAACCTTGCCGCGGTCGGATCCATCGCCGTCTTCGGATGGCTGATCACCATTGCCGGCGCGATCGCGCTGGCCTTGACCTTCGCCAAGCTGGCGGCGATCGACCCCGCCGCCGGCGGCCCCTACGCCTATACGCGCAAGGCCTTCGGCGACTACATGGGCTACCAGACGAACCTCATCTACTGGCTCGCCAACGTCGTCGGCAATGTCGGCCTGGCGGTCGCCGGTCTCGGTTACCTCACCGCCTTCTTCCCGATGCTGCGCGATCCTCTCGTGTCGGCGCTGGCGCAGGTGGCGCTGATCTGGTTCTTCACCTACGCCAACATCCTCGGGCCGAACGTCGTCGGCAGGCTGCAGTCCTTCACCACCTCCTTCGCGCTGGTGCCGATCCTCGGCATGGCGATCTTCGGCTGGTTCTGGTTCTCGCCGGCGACCTTCTCCGAAGGGTGGAACGTGTCGGGCAAGGACAGCTGGGCGGCGATCATGGCAACGCTCAACTTCACCCTCTGGGCCTTCATCGGGGTCGAAAGCGCCTCGGTCTCGGCGGGCGTCGTGCGTGACCCGCAACGCAACGTGCCGATCGCAACCGTCGGCGGCGTCATCCTCGCCGCCGTCGCCTATATCCTGTCGTCGACCGTCATCATGGGCATGATCCCGAACAAGGAGCTGATCGCTTCCTCGGCGCCCTTTGCCGATGCCGCGCGCCTGGCGCTCGGCGATACGGCCGGTGCCGTCGTCGCGATCTGCGCAGCCCTCGGCTGCCTGGGCTCGCTTGCCGGCTGGACGCTGCTCGTCGGGCAGACCGCCAAGGCTGCGGCCGATGACGGGCTCTTCGGCTCGATCTTCGCCAAGGTCAACTCCAAGGGCGTTCCCTCGGCCGGCCTTGCGATCGTCGCGGTCATCATGACGGTTCAGGTCTTTGCGACGATGTCGCCGACGGCCAGCGAGCAGTTCGGCAAGATCGCCTCGATCGCCGTGATCATGACGCTGCTGCCCTACATCTACTCGGCGATCTCCATCAAGGTGCTCGGCTACAAGAAGATGCCGGCAAGCACATACAACTGGTATGTGATCATCGGCCTGGCAGCGGCGATCTACAGCCTGGTGGCGTTGATCGGCTCCGATGGCGAGCAGACCCGCTGGTCGCTGATCTTCGTGATCTCGACGATTGTGTTCTACTCGGCGGCGATCACCCGCAAGCGCGAGATCGACGAGAAGCACATCGATCCGGGCGGCCACGCCCCGACCTGGATCCGCTACGTCACGGTCACCGTGACGGTCGCGGCGCTCGTTGCGCTGTTCTGGGTCTCGGTCGGCCGTCACCGCGCCGAGACGCTGCGCACCCGTTCCCCGGTTCCGCCGGTGGAAAGCACCGTCCAGCCTGCGCCCGGTTCGCCGGCGGCGGTGCTGCCGGCGGAGAGCCAGCCGGCACAATAGCCGAACACGAGG
>NZ_JTLA01000108.1:0-76095 GCF_000799055.1 Ensifer sp. ZNC0028 | reverse complement strand
AACCAAATCAAAAAAGCCCGCATGGAGAAATCCAGCGGGCTTTTGTCCGTTCTAAGGCGAAGTTGACACCGCACCAAAAGGCGAAACAAACAGCGCCAAGTCGCGCCGCCAGCACGCCATCAACGGGTTCTTGGCTCCCGCCGCTGCGCCGCGATTACCTCAGCCAGTATCCGATTGAGTGCGCCGGGTCGCTCCAAGGGTACATAATGACCGCACTCGGGGATGATGCGCAGATGTCCATCGAGGGTGGCTTCTGCCTGGGAGGCGCTGATCTTTGGCCCGGGAGCAACGTCGTCCGCACCGCTTACGATCGTGACACGGCCGGGAAACGCGGAGAGGCAATCATCCCGGCTCGGTCTTGTGTGAAACACGCTGACCCCGCGGGCGATCTCACCGGGTAAGTGCGGCAGTGCCATCCTTTTCGCCTGGTCGACGACGGCGGCGCTCGTGGCGCGTGAAAACAACGGCGCCCAGTAGGTTTCCCAGGCCGCCTCCAGGCCATCCTTCTCGATCACCCGAAGAGCGCGGGCGTGGAAAGCCGGATCGGGCCGGTGTCTCGCTTTCGTACCAATGAGCACGAGAGAAGATACCCGTTCCGGCGCGATCATCGCGACCTCGAGTGCGCAGGATCCGCCGACGGAACAGCCGACCACGATGATGTTGTCGCCCTTGACCGGTTCGAGCGCGGCTCGCGCCCAAGCGTGAAGGGTGTCGCCTGCGCAATAGAGGCTTGGCGCATACGTTGCGTCAGGCAAAAGATGCATCTGCTTCGCCCACATGGAGCCGTCGAGCGGCAAGGCGTGCAACAACAGAAGTTCGGGGTCTGATTTTGGCTGCGGCCGGCTGGCGGGACTGGCGATCATGAACGCACTATGGGCCCGCCGCCGGCGAAAGGCCAATCCGGCCGCGAGAAAGTCGGTTCATCACATGGGCGATGACGGATCGCATATCATCGGGAAAGCGTGGTCGTTCTTGATGTCGCGAACCGCGCTGGACAATCGCGCAAAAATAGAAACTATCGCGGTGAACCGGAGCCCAAACGCGGCTCGGACAGGGCGGGGGAGTGGCGTCGCATGAGTTATCAGGGAACCCTGGACGTTCGGCAAAATCGACCCGCCTACGCGCTCTTTTTTGTCTGTGCCGGCCTGGCAATCCTCGGCAGCCTGCTTTCCGCCTCGGACGATTCTTTCTGGCGCTGGCTGCATTATCTGACCAAGCCCACGGCGACCCTGCTGCTTCTCGTCGTGGTGTTGCGAACGATCTCCCAAACATCCAGTGCCTATACCTGGGCCGTCGCGATCGGCCTTGTCTTTGCGGCAGCCGGCGATGTCTTCCTGATGCTGCCGGGTGATTATTTCCTCGCCGGCCTCGTTTGCTTCCTGCTGACCCATTGCGCCTACATCTATGCGCTCACCCGCGACGCCAGATTTGCCGATAGCAAAGGTATCTTCGCCGCCTTTGCCCTCGTTGCGCTCGCGGTTGTCGGTGGGCTCTGGACGTCGCTTCCCGAGGACATGCGCATTCCCGTCATCATCTATGCACTGGCGCTCGGTGTCATGGCGGCCCAGGCCATCTCCCGGGCCCGGCAGCTTGCGGGAACGCCTCAGGCGACGGCAGCACGGTTCGCCGCCTATGGCGGCCTGTTGTTCCTGATCAGCGACAGCATTCTCGCCTATGGTCGCTTCCGCTTCGCGATCCCCTTCAACGCGCTCTGGGTGCTCGGCACCTATTACGCGGCCCAATGGTTTTTTGCCCGTTCGACCGATGACCACAGCCACTGACAATACTTCACACCTCCGTGCCACCTTTGACGGACTGCGCGCAGCCTGGCGCGACGAAAGGCCGTCCGTTGAGCAACGCCGTGCGGACCTGAGCCGGCTCAGGGATCGCCTGCGCGCCCGCATGGAGGAGATGTGCGAGGCGATCGACCAGGACTTTGGCCATCGCGCCCGGCATGAGACCTTGCTTGGCGAAGGTGGCGTCGTGCTTGCGGAAATCGACCACACGCTGGCAAAGCTCAAACATTGGGTTCGGCCGGAGCGTCGCAAGGCCGGCTGGAAACTGTGGCCGGCGAAGGCCGAGGTGCGGTACGTGCCGCTCGGCGTCGTCGGCATCATTTCGCCGTGGAACTATCCGGTCAATCTGGCGCTGGCGCCGCTGGTGGCGGCGATCGCGGCCGGCAACCACGTGCACCTGAAGCCGTCCGAACACACGCCGCGCACCGCAGAGTTCCTTCGCTCGCTGCTTGGCGAAGTCTTTCCTGAGACGCGGGTGGCTGTTGCCCTCGGGGCTGCCGAGCTTTCGGCAGCCTTCTCGGCCCTTCCCTTCGATCATTTGTTTTTCACCGGCTCGACCGCCGTCGGCCGCAAGGTGATGGCGGCCGCCGCACAGAACCTGACACCTGTCACACTGGAGCTCGGCGGCAAATCGCCGGCGATCGTCGGCGAAGCCGCGGACCTGGCCAAGGCTGCCGCACGCATCGCAACCGGCAAGTTCTTCAATGCCGGGCAAACCTGCATCGCGCCCGACTATGTGCTGATCCATGAGAGCAAGCGGGATGCCTTCACGGAACTGCTGAAGCGGGAGATTGCCGCGCGCTACCGGTCGAAACGCGGTCTCGACGATTACACGTCGATCATCAACGACGCCCAGTACGAGCGCTTGAAGCGGCTGATTGCGGACGCCGAGGGGCGCGGCCATCCGGTGGTTTCCCTTCTCGACGGGGCAGTGAACGTGGTCGCGCGGCAACGCGTCCTCATGCCGACACTCGTGCTTGATCCGGACCGCGACAGTGCTGTCATGGGCGAGGAGATTTTTGGGCCGATCCTTCCCATCGTCAGTTACGCTTCCACCGAGGAGGCCATCGCCTATGTGCGCGATCGCGACCCCCCGCTGGCACTTTATTGCTTCAGTCGCGACAAGGCCGAAATCGAGGCGGTTCTGTCGCGCATCGTCGCCGGCGGCGTCTGCGTCAACGACACGCTCTACCAGTTCGGCTGTAACGACCTGCCCTTCGGCGGCGTCGGCGCCAGCGGCATGGGGCACTATCACGGGCGCGACGGCTTCCTGACCTTCTCCAAGGCGATGCCGGTGCTGAGGAAACTCGATCCGGCGCCGAGCGACCTGGTGAAACCACCCTATCGGGGTATCGCCGACTGGGTTATCCGCTTCCTGTCACGATAATTCGCCAAAAATCTGCATTCAGGCGGCAATTTGGCCTTGTAGCTCTAGTTGCTAGAGGTCGTAGCCTTGCTTCAGAATTTGCAAGGAGCAGGTTATGGCGAGCACAATTCGGGAAGCCCGTTATCGCGTCGAAGGCATGGATTGCGCGTCCTGTGCGTCCAAGATCGATACGGCGGTGCGTCGGCTTTCGGGCGTCGAGGACGTATCGGTCTCTGTGTCGGCGGGCACCATGTCGGTCAAGTTTGCCGACGAGAACGATCTTTCGACATCGATCGTGAGCAGGGTCGGAAAGCTCGGCTATCGTTTGCATCCGATCCAGGCAAGCCAGGCGCAGGAGCGGAAGACGGCCCATGTCTGCTCCGGGCACGATCACAATCATGAGCACGATCATGACCATAGCCATGACCACGATCACAGCGGTCACGATCACGACCACGGTCATGATCATGATCACGATCACCGACACGATGATCACGCCCATCATCACGAAGGCAACGCTGGCCATAAGAGTGAGGCGGCCGCAGCGGCGATGGGTCTTCATGGTCATGATCACGGCCCGACGAGCGGTCCCTGGTGGAAGTCGGGCAAGGGCAAGCTGACGATCGCCAGCGGCCTGGCGCTGATTGCTGCCTATGCGGTCGGCAAGACGATCCCGGCGACCGAGCCCTGGATCTTTACGCTGGCGATGCTCGTCGGACTGCTGCCGATCGCGCGGCGCGCCTTTGTCGCCGCAACCATGGGCACGCCGTTTTCGATCGAGATGCTGATGACGATTGCCGCGATCGGCGCGGTCTTCATCGGTGCGACCGAGGAGGCGGCGATGGTCGTCCTGCTCTTCCTGGTCGGTGAACTGCTGGAGGGCGTGGCCGCCGGCAAGGCGCGCGCCAGCATCCAGTCGCTGACGGCGCTCGTTCCGAAATCCGCCTTCGTCGAGCGCGACGGGCGGTTGGATGAGGTTCCCGCTGAGACGCTGAGCGTCGGCGCCGTCATTCTCGTTCGCCCCGGCGACCGCATTCCGGCCGATGGCGTCATTCTGTCCGGCGAAAGCGCCGTCGACGAAGCGCCGGTGACCGGCGAGAGCACGCCGGTGACCAAGGAGGTCGACGACACTGTCGTTGCCGGCACCGTCAATGGTTCCGGCGCGCTGCGCGTGCGGGTGACGGCCGCCGCCGCCGACAACACCATCGCGCGCATCGTCCGCATGGTGGAGGAAGCCCAGGAAAGCAAGGCGCCGACCGAGCGCTTCATCGACCGCTTCTCGCGCTATTACACGCCGGGTGTCGTCGTCGTTGCGGCCCTTGTTGCCGTGCTGCCGCCGCTTCTCTGGGGCGGCTCCTGGGATGAATGGATCTACAAGGGGCTAGCCATCCTCTTGATCGGTTGCCCCTGCGCGCTGGTCATCTCGACGCCGGCAGCGATCGCCGCCAGCCTTTCGGCCGGCGCCCGTCGCGGCTTGCTGATGAAGGGTGGCGCCGTGCTTGAGAATGTCGGTAAGGTCACGGCCGCCGCCTTCGACAAGACCGGAACACTGACCGAAGGCAAGCCCAAGGTGACGGATATCGTCGGCTTCGGCCGCTCGGAGGCCGACGTTCTGCGCCTGGCGGCCGCGCTGGAGCAGGGATCGAGCCACCCGCTTGCCCGCGCCATCCTTGAACGCAGCGCAACCGATGGCGTTGCGATCCCCACTATCGCCACCGTGAATGCGGTGGGCGGCAAGGGGTTGGAAGGCACGGTCGAAGGCGCAGCACTCTTCTTCGGTTCGCCGAAGGCCGCCGCCGAGCGGACGCCGATGACGCCCGACGAAAAAGCGCGCGTCGCGGCTCTCAACGATGAAGGCAAGACCGTTTCGGTGCTGGTGGCCGGTGGCGTAATTGCCGGCGCCATCGCCATGCGCGACGAGCCCCGGCCGGATGCTGCCGCGGGCGTGAAGGCGCTCACCGATGCCGGCCTGCGCGTCGTCATGCTGACCGGCGACAACCGCCGCACGGCCGAAGCGATCGGCCGCCAGTTCGGCATGGAGGTCCGTGCGGAACTCCTGCCCGAGGACAAGCAACGCATCGTGCGCGAACTGAAGGCGGAAGGCTTCAATGTCGCCAAGATCGGCGATGGCATCAACGACGCGCCGGCGCTGGCCGCGGCCGATATCGGTATCGCCATGGGCGGTGGCACCGATGTGGCGCTGGAAACGGCGGACGCGGCGGTCTTGCACGGCCGCGTGAGCGACGTTGCGGCGATGATCCGGCTCTCCCGCTCGACGATGCGCAACATCGTACAGAACATCACGATTGCGCTTGGCCTGAAGGCCGTCTTCCTGGTGACGACGATCATCGGCGTCACAGGCCTTTGGCCGGCGATCCTCGCCGACACCGGTGCCACCGTTCTCGTCACGATGAATGCCCTCAGACTGCTTCGGCCCGTGCGAGCCGCCTGAGAACCACCATAACTCCCAAGACGAAGGACCGGCGGCACCCGTTGTCGCCGGTTTTTCGCGTCCAAGTGCCTGTGTATATTCACGCTGGACTCTCACCAGCGATCTGATGAGAGTATAAGGAGATCACGGTTGAGGGCTTTCGCCCCGAAAAATCGATGATAAACTTAGACCAAATGGTAAAAAAATCGCCGGCACGGTTTCTGGGAAGAATGCCGAAGCGGGCCAGTTTGGGGATCGCAAGGCCAATATGGACAATATTGCCATCGAACTGCGTGGGATCGACAAGAGTTTCGGTCCGGTCCACGCCAACAAGAACATCAATCTAAAGGTCCGCAAAGGGACGATCCACGGCATCATTGGCGAAAACGGTGCGGGAAAATCGACCCTGATGTCGATCCTCTACGGCTTCTATCAGGCCGATAGCGGTGAAATCCTCGTTGATGGAAAACCCGTCGCCATCCGTGATCCGAATGCGGCGATCGCCGCCGGCATCGGCATGGTCCACCAGCATTTCATGCTGGTCGAGAATTTCACGGTGCTCGAAAACATCATGCTCGGCGCCGAGGACAGCCAGATCCTCAACAAGGGCATCGCCAAGGCGCGCGTGGAATTGAAGCGTCTGGAGCGCGAATACGCGCTGGAGGTCGATCCGGATGCCGTCATCGAGGAGCTGCCCGTTGGTCTGCAGCAGCGCGTCGAGATCCTGAAGGCGCTCTATCGCCGGGCCGACATCCTGATCCTCGACGAGCCGACCGGCGTCTTGACGCCGGCCGAGGCCGACCACCTCTTCCGGGTGCTAGAACAGCTGAAGAACCAGGGCAAGACCGTCATCCTCATCACCCACAAGCTGCGCGAGATCATGGCGATCACCGACGAGGTATCGGTCATGCGCCGCGGCGAGATGGTCGCGACGCGCACGACGGCCGAGACCTCGGTGGAAGAGCTCGCTGAACTCATGGTCGGCCGTCGCGTCTTGCTGCGTGTCGAAAAGGGCGAGGCCAAGCCCGGCGAGGTGAAGCTCGCCGTCGAGGGGCTGACGGTCAAGGACGGCCGCGGCGTCACCATGGTCGACAACGTCTCGCTCAACCTGAGGGCGGGCGAGATCGTCGGCATCGCCGGCGTTGCCGGCAACGGCCAGTCGGAACTGCTCGAAGCGATCTCCGGTATCCGCCGGGCCGTATCGGGCTCCGTGCTTCTGAACGGCAAGCCGATCGACGTTACCGGCCGCGCCGACCCTTCCGAACTGCGCAACCGTGGTCTCGCCCACGTGCCGGAAGACCGCCATCATGTCGGCCTCGTCCTGAAATTCGAGGAATGCGAAAACGCGATCCTCGGCTACCATCACGACAAGCGTTACCTCAACGGCGTCTTCCTGAACGTCGATGCCATCCGCAAGGACGCCGAGCAGCGCATTGCCGAATACGACATCCGCCCGCCGAATCCGCGGTTGAAGACCGCCAATTTCTCCGGCGGCAACCAGCAGAAGATCGTGCTGGCGCGCGAAATGGAGCGCGGGCCCGATGTGCTGATCATCGGTCAGCCGACGCGCGGCGTCGATGTCGGCGCTATCGAATTCATCCATAGACGGATCATCGAGATGCGTGACCAGGGCATGGCTGTCCTGTTGGTCTCCGTGGAACTCGATGAAATCCGCGCCCTGTCGGACCGTATCCTCGTCATGTTTGCCGGCCGTGTCGTCGGCGAGCGCGATCCGGATGCGACCGAGGGCGAACTCGGCCTGCTGATGGCCGGCGTTGAAGGCCGCAAGGAGGCCGCAGAATGAGCACCCCCTATGCGAAGCTTCCGGGCTGGGTCGAATACGGCCTCGTCCCGCTGGTCAACCTCGCCGTTGCCTTCCTCGTCGCCGGTCTGGTCGTGCTGCTCGTCGGTGAAAACCCGCTGGAGGCGGCCTATCACCTGATCAACGGCGCCTTCGGCCGCGGCGAATATCTCGGCTTCACGCTGTACTACGCCACCACCTTCATCTTCACCGGTCTTGCCGTCGCGGTCGCTTTCCATGCCGGCCTGTTCAACATCGGCGGCGAAGGCCAGGCCTATGTCGGCGGCATCGGCGTGGCACTCGCCTGCCTCTGGCTCGACCAGACGATGCCGTGGTTCGTCGTCTTCCCGCTGGCGATCCTCGGTTCCGCCTTCTTCGGCGCCGCCTGGGCCTTCCTGCCGGGCTGGCTGCAGGCCAAGCGCGGCAGCCACATCGTCATCACGACGATCATGTTCAACTTCATCGCCTCGAGCTTGATGGTCTACCTGCTCACACGCGTGCTGAAGCCGCTTGGCTCCATGTCGCCGCAGACGCGCACCTTCGCCGAAGGGGGGCAACTGCCCAAGCTCGATTGGCTGCTCGCGATCTTTGGCCTCGATATCGGCACGGCGCCGTTCAACGTCTCGTTCCTGCTGGCGCTGGTCGCGGCCTTCTGCGTCTGGCTTTTGATCTGGCGCACCAAGCTCGGCTATGAGATGCGCACCATGGGCCACAGCCCTTCGGCTGCCCGTTACGCCGGCATGAGCGAGAGCCGTATTACCGTCATCACCATGATGATCTCAGGTGCGCTTGCCGGCATGATGGCGCTCAATCCGATCATGGGCGAGCAGGGTCGCATGCAGCTCGATTTCGTTCAGGGCGCCGGTTTCGTCGGCATCGCCGTAGCGCTGATGGGGCGTTCGCACCCGGCAGGCATCATCCCGGCGGCCATTCTCTTCGGCATGCTCTACCAGGGCGGAGCAGAAATCTCCTTCGAAATGCCGTCGATCTCGCGCGACATGATCGTCATCATCCAGGGTCTCGTCATTCTCTTTGCCGGTGCACTCGAAAACATGTTCAGGCCGGCGATTGCCCGGCTGTTTGCGATGCAGAGCCGCCGTGCGGCCGTCGTGGCACAGACCAAGGGAGCTTGAAGCCATGGATTTCTTCCACGTCATCGTGGTGCTCCTTGAGTCCACCATCCGCGTATCCGTTCCGCTGATCTTCGCAGCGCTGGCAGGGCTCTTTACCGAGCGCGCCGGCATCTTCGACATCGGCCTTGAAGGCAAGATGCTTGGGGCCGCCTTCGCCGCCGGCGCTGTTGCTGCCGTCACCCAATCCGTCTGGATGGGGCTGCTCGCCGCCATCCTGATCTCGATCGCGCTGTCGCTGGTGCACGGCTATGCCTCGATCACCCAGCGCGGCAACCAGATCGTCTCTGGCGTCGCCATCAACTTCATCGTCGCCGGCTCGACCGTCATTCTCGGTGAAGCCTGGTTCCGCCAGGGTGGCCGCACGCCGGCGCTCGGCGAAGGCGCGCGCTTCCAGACGATCACCTTCCCCTATGCCGACAGTATCCGGGAAATCCCGATCCTCGGCCCGATCTATTCGGACCTGCTTTCCGGGCATTTCATCCTGACCTATGTTGCCTTTGCCATGGTGCCGATCAGCTGGTGGATCCTCTACCGCACCCGTTTCGGCCTGCGCCTGCGCGCGGTCGGCGAGAACCCAGGCGCGGTCGACACCGCCGGTATCTCGGTGATCTGGATGCGCTATCGCGCCGTCATCTGCTGCGGCATTCTCTGCGGCTTTGCCGGCGCCTATCTGTCGCTCGCCATGACCGCCGGCTTTGTCAAAGGCATGACCGCCGGCAAGGGCTACATCGCGCTGGCAGCGCTGATCTTCGCCAAGTGGCGGCCGTTCAACATCATGCTTGCCTGCCTGCTCTTCGGCTTCCTCGATGCGCTCGCCATCCGCCTGCAGGGCAATCCGCTGCCGCTGATCGGTCAGGTGCCGGTGCAGCTGATGCAGGCGCTGCCCTACATCCTCACCGTGATCCTGCTTGCCGGCTTCATCGGCAAGGCCATCCCGCCGAAGGCCGGCGGCGTCCCCTATGTGAAGGAGCGCTAGAACCATGGAAAAGGAACTGTTCGAAGCCGCGCGCGACGCAATGGCCAAGGCGCATGCGCCCTACTCGAAGTTTCCGGTCGGCGCGGCGATCCGCGCCGAAGACGGCAAGATCTACACCGGCGCCAACATCGAGAACCTGTCGTTTCCAGAGGGATGGTGTGCCGAGACCACCGCGATCAGCCATATGGTCATGGCCGGCCAGCGCAAGATCCTGGAAGTGGCCGTGATCGCCGAGAAGCTGGCGCTCTGCCCACCTTGCGGCGGCTGCCGTCAGCGGCTGGCGGAATTTTCCGGCGCCAGCACGCGTATCTTCCTCTGTGACGAGACCGGGGTGAAGAAGACCCTGGCGCTATCCGATCTCCTTCCGCACAGCTTCGAAACCGAGATCCTGGGATGACCGCGGCCGCTGAACTGTTGAAGGCCCGGCTCGGCGACCTGTCTCCGCGTTATGGCATCGTGCTCGGCTCCGGCCTCGGTTCGCTGGTCGAGGCTTTGGACGAGACGTTGCGCCTCTCCTACTCCGAAATCCCCGGCTTCCCGGTCAGCAGCGTCTCCGGTCATGCCGGCGAGCTCGTGGCCGGAACGCTCTCGGGCGTGCCCGTTGTCATGCTCTCCGGTCGGGTTCACTACTACGAACAGGGCGACGCCAATGCGATGCGCGGTCCGCTGGAAACCCTGAAGGCGCTCGGCATCGAATGCCTGGTGCTGACCAATTCCGCCGGATCGCTGCGCGAGGATCTGCCGCCGGGATCGGTGATGCGGATCTCCGATCATATCAACTATTCGGGCTTCAACCCGTTGATCGGCGTCGAAAGCGACGATCGCTTCGTCGGCATGACCAATGCCTATGATGCAGAGCTTGCGGGGCGAATGCAGGAGAGCGCCGAACGCCTCGGCATTCCGCTTCTCGCCGGCGTCTATATGTGGTTTTCCGGCCCGAGCTTCGAAACGCCGGCGGAGATCCGCATGGCGCGCATCCTCGGAGCCGATGCGGTCGGCATGTCCACGGTTCCGGAAGTCATCCTCGCACGCTTCTTCGGCCTCCGCGTCGTTGCCGCCTCTGTCATCACCAATTTCGGCGCCGGCATGACCGGTGGCGAGATCAGCCATCACGAGACCAAGGACATGGCGCCGGTCGGCGGCAAGCGGCTGGCCGCGATCCTCGCAGACATGATCGCGGCCGACGCGGTGCGCGGGTGACGATGCTTCCGCAGGAAACCATCAGGCGCAAGCGCAACGGCGAGCACCTCGCCCCGGCCGAGATCGCGGATTTCATTCGCGGCCTGTCGGATGGTTCGATCTCCGAAGGGCAGGTCGCCGCCTTCGCCATGGCGGTCTGGTTCTCCGGCATGAGTCGCGAGGAGACCGTCGCGCTGACATTGGCGATGCGCGACAGCGGCGAGACGCTCGACTGGAGTGGCATTTCACGCCCGATTGCCGACAAGCACTCGACCGGCGGTGTCGGCGACAACGTCTCTCTGATGCTGGCGCCGATCGTTGCTGCCTGCGGGCTCGCCGTGCCGATGATATCAGGGCGTGGCCTCGGGCACACCGGCGGCACGCTCGACAAGCTCGAATCCATACCCGGCTATGATATCCAGCCGTCGGCGGCTGTTTTCCGCCGCACGGTCGACGAGATCGGCTGCGCGATCATCGGCCAGACCGCCAATCTCGCGCCTGCCGACAAACGCCTCTATGCGATCCGCGACGTCACCGCGACCGTCGATTCGGTACCTCTGATCACGGCCTCGATCCTGTCGAAGAAGCTCGCTGCCGGCCTTCAGTCGCTGGTGCTCGACGTCAAGCTCGGCAACGGTTCCTTCATGAGCGACACGCGCGAGGCCGAGATCCTGGCGCGCTCGCTGGTCGATGTCGCAAACGGCGCCGGCGTGCGCACCTGCGCACTTCTAACCGACATGAACGAACCGCTGGCAGACGCGGCCGGCAATGCGCTGGAGATCGACAACTGCCTGGCTTTCCTGCGGGGCGAGAAGAAGGGAACACGGCTTGAAACGGTCGTGCTCGCCTTTGCCGCCGAAATGCTGGTGGCGGGCGGGGTTGCCGGCGATGCCGAACAGGGCGAAGCCCTGGCGCGTAAGGTGCTTGGCAGCGGAGAAGCGCTGGAACGCTTCGGGAAGATGGTCCATGCGCTGGGTGGACCAGCGGATTTCATCGAGCGCTCGGTCGCCTATCTCGGCCGTGCGCCGGTCATCCTGCCGGTCGAGACCGAGCAATCCGGCTATCTGGCTGCCTGCGAGACGCGGGAACTGGGCATGGCCGTGATCGCCCTCGGCGGCGGGCGTTCGCATCCGGACGACAGGATCGATCATCGCGTCGGTTTCGACGCCCTGAAGCCGCTTGGAACGCGGGTCGAGAAGGGCGATTTGATCGCCTTCGTTCACGCGGCCGACCAGGGGGCTGCGGAAGCGGCCCGGCGACGCCTGCTGGAACTCTACACGATCGACGACGTCGAGCCGGAGACGAGGTCTCCGATCCTGGCCAAGATCACCTGACGAGGTGCAGGGCGCCGTCCTCCACGCGGAAGGACGACAATCGGTTGAGGAAAGTCATGCCGATCAGCGTGCCGGAAAGCGCCTTGTCCGGCAGCACAAGCGCCTGCACGTCGCGCACCACGATACCGCCAATCTCGATCCGGCTCAGCATGGTCGGAGCCGCTTCGATGACCCCGTTGGCGGTGCTGACGCGGGAGGCAAACGAGAGTGAGCTCGCCGAGATGCCGAGCCGGCGCGCGGTTGAAATGTTGATGGCAATGGCGCTGGCGCCCGTGTCGACCAGTCCGCGTTCGGTGCGGCCGTTGATGCGAAACGTGCCGAAGAAATGTCCCCTTCCGTCCGCGTCGAGCACGACGCTGCGTCCAGAGGCGTATTTCGCTGTCATTGCCGGCGCGGCAGGCGTCGTTTCGACGGCCGAGTTGCTGTCGGCCTGTGTCAGGACGCTCGTCGCGAAGTGAGGCACCAGCATCGCCGCAAGCGCGGCCACACCGGCCAATGTAAGCAGACGGACGAGCATGGACATCACCTCTCGATCGAACAGATATGCTCGTGCAAGTAGAGCGGATGACGCCTAAGAGGGCATAAAAAAACCGCCGGGATCCGGCGGTTTTTTCATCGACTTCAGATCCTGGTTAAGGATCAGCAAATCACTTGGTGCCGTACATGCGGTCGCCCGCGTCACCCAGACCGGGCATGATGTAGCCGAGTTCGTTCAGGTGGCTGTCGATCGAGGCCGTGAAGATCGGCACGTCCGGGTGCGCGCTCTGGAAGTTGCGGATGCCTTCGGGCGCGGCGAGCAGGCAGAGGAAGCGCATGTTCTTGGCGCCGCGTTCCTTCAGCTTGTCGATCGCGGCGATCGACGAGTTGCCGGTGGCAAGCATCGGATCGACGACGATGATCAGGCGCTCTGACAGGCTCTCGGGTGCCTTGAAGTAGTATTCCACCGCTTCGAGTGTTTCATGGTCGCGATAGACGCCGATATGGGAGACGCGGGCGGAAGGCACCAGCTCGAGCATGCCTTCGAGCAGCCCGTTGCCGGCGCGCAGGATCGAGGCGAAGACAAGCTTCTTGCCTTCGAGGACCGGCGAGTCGATTTCCTGCAGCGGCGTTTCGATGCGCTCCATCGTCAGTTCGAGATCGCGCGTCACCTCGTAGCAGAGCAGCGTCGAAATTTCCCGAAGAAGCCGGCGGAAACCCGCAGTCGAGGTCTCCTTCTTGCGCATGATGGTCAGCTTGTGCTGCACAAGCGGATGATCGATCACTGTAACGCCGTTCATGGCTCACCTTTCCGGATTTTTGTATCCGTCCTTTTTCCATGGAATGCGCCGTCGCCGCAAGGGTATTGGCCGGCGGGAGACCGTCATCCCCAGCCGGCAAATCGCGACCTGTGCCCTAGATCCGCGCCAGCAGCAGCTTACGCGTCGGCTCGTCGACGAAGGCGGCTTCGATCGCGGTCCTGGTCATGCCGTTGATCTCACCGTCGCTGAAGCCCATCACTGCGGAGGCGATGTCGTATTCCTGGGCGAGCGACGTATGGAAGAACGGCGGATCGTCGGAGTTGAGCGTCACGCGCACGCCGGCCTCGTGCAGTGCGCGCAGCGGATGCGACGCGAAATCCGGGAAGACCTGAAGCGAGATGTTGGAGCCGGGGCAAACCTCGAGCACCACGCCGGCGTCCGCCAGGCGCCGCACCAGATCCGCGTCTTCGATCGCCCGCACGCCGTGGCTGATGCGCGACGGGCGCACATGGTCGAGCGCGTCGCGCACGCTGAAGGCGCCGGACAGCTCGCCCGCATGGATCGTCAGCCCCAGGCCGGCATCACGCACGATGTCGAAAGCGCGCGCGAAGTCGGCGACCTTGTGCATGCGTTCCTCGCCAGCGAGGTTGAAGCCGGTGACGAGCTTGTGCTCGCGCCTCGCGGCGAACTCGGCCGTCTTGATCACCGATTCCGGGCCGAGATGTCGGATGCCGGTGATCAGCATGCGCGATTCGATGCCGGTCTTCTGCCGGGCCGCTTCCATGCCGGCCGCAAGGCCTTCGAGATAGGCGTGGGCACCCAGGCCGATCGTGTTGCCGTGGTCGGGCGAAACGATGATCTCGCTATAGATCGTGCCCGCTTCGGCGAGTTCCGTCAGGTAGGCTTCCGCGAGCAGCGCGTAGTCTTCCTCGGCCTTGAACAGCGAGGCGATGGCGTCGTAGCACTTCACGAAACTGGTGAAGTCTTCCCAGACATAGGCCTTGTCGCGGATGATCGCGCTGGTGTCGACGCCGTATTTATCGGCCTGGGCGAGAGCCAGCTCGGGCGGTGTCGCGCCCTCGATGTGGCAATGCAGTTCCGCCTTCTTCAGATGTGCGGTCAAATGAGGCTTCTCCCATGGTGGCCCGGCGCGATGCCGAGATGCTTGGCGACGGTTTCGCCGATATGCGTGAAGGTGTTGGCAATGCCGAGCGAGCGGCTGCGCAGCGACGGCCCGAACATCAGCACCGGCACGCGCTCGCGCGTATGGTCGGTGCCGCGCCAGGTCGGATCGCAGCCATGGTCGGCCGTCAGGATGACGATGTCGCCCGGCTGCAGGCGCCGGTCGAGATCGGGCAGGCGTGCGTCGAAGGCCTCGAGCGCCGCCGCATAGCCGGCAACGTCGCGGCGATGGCCGTAGAGCATGTCGAAATCGACGAAATTGGTGAAGACCAGGCTGCCGTCCTCGGCCTCGTCGATGGCTGCGAGGCTGGCATCGAAGAGCGCCATGTTGCCGTCGGCCTTGGTCAGCTTCGTCACCCCCTGGTGGGCGAAGATGTCGCCGATCTTGCCGATGGCGTGGACCGTGCGCTCGGCCTCCACCAGTCGATCGAGGATCGTCGGCTCGGGCGGCAGCACCGAGAAGTCGCGGCGGTTGCCGGTGCGCACAAAAGTCTGCGGGCTCGTGCCGACGAAGGGGCGGGCGATGACGCGGCCGATATTGTAGTCGTCGAGCAGGCGGCGAACGATCAGGCAAAGCTCGAGCAGCCGGTCGAGGCCGAAGCTTTGCTCGTGCGCTGCGATCTGGAAGACCGAGTCCGACGAGGTGTAGCAGATCGGCTTGCCGCTGCGCATATGTTCCTCGCCGTGGCGGGCGATGATGTCGGTGCCGGAGGCGTGGCAGTTGCCGAGAATGCCGGGAATGTTGGCCTCGCGGCAGATGTCTTCGACGAGCTCCGGCGGAAAGGCGTCGCCTTCGGCGGAGAAGTAGCCCCAGTCGAACATGACCGGTGTTCCGGCGATTTCCCAATGACCGGAGGGCGTGTCCTTGCCGCGCGATACCTCGCTTGCCGCGCCATAGGCGCCATAGACGCGATTGGGCACAGGCATGCCCTGGGGAACGGTGCCGGTCGCAAGCTTCGCCGCGTGGATCAGACCAAGCGCAGACATGTTTGGCAGGCTGAGCGGCCCCTCGCGCAAACCGGGCCGGTCGGCAGCGCCGATAGCGCAGAACTCGGCGATATGGCCAAGCGTATTGGCACCGAGATCGCCGAAGGCTTCGGCGTCGGGCGCCCCGCCTATGCCAAAGGAATCGAGAACGAATAGAAAGGCACGCGCCATGATGCACCTGACAGCGGGCGCGCAGCGATTGCGGCCCGAAACCTCCGGAAAAGCGCAGGCGCGCCCTCTAGGGCACCCGCGCAATCTCGAAGGGATAGCGCCGCTTGTTGTTCAATGCAATTGCGTCGGACACCCGTCCGATCAGCAATCCGAGCATTTTATCGGCTGGGAGAGGCGTGCGTGGAAGTAGGCCGTCTTGGAGAGATCGATGGTCTTTGCCGTCGCCTGAAGGCTTGGCGCATAGAGCAGGAGTTCATGCGGTACGGTCAGTTCCGTGCGAATGACGAAGGAGTTGGTCGCCGTGAACTGGGCGGGCAGCGAAACCTTCGTATTGACGGCATAGGGCGTGGCGCCTGCCTGATCGCGCGACCACAGGATCGTGCCCTCATTGGTGTTCGTGACCGCGATGCCGCTGATCTTCAGCGTGTAGTTGGTGTTCCCGTAGGGCGCCAGGATGCTCTTTGCGATGTTCGACACATTGGTAAGGAAGGCCTTGTTGACCTCCGTCTGCTGCGCGACGACGTCGGCCGTAGCGCTTGCGGCGCGCGCGGTCTTGCCGGCAACGGTAAAGCCGACCGAAAGTTCGAAGGCGCCGAGATAAGCCACCACCAAAAGCGGGGCGACCATCGCGAATTCGACCGCACCGACGCCGCTCTTGTCGCGCCGCAGCGCGCCAAGAGTTTTGGTGATCGGCTTGAGGCGCAGGATTTCTAATGCGGAATACGACATCGCGGGGCGCCTCACTCGCTCTCGTTTCGGAAGGTGGCGGTCGCCACCATGAGATAGTCCTTCGGCATGCTTGAACCGGCTGGCCGCAGGTTGGTGATGAACGGCCTGACGAGGTCCGTGAAGACGCTCCAGCGATAGTAGGCGCGAAGCACGTTGAACGAGCCGGGGCCGCCGGGGGCAAACTTGAAGCCGGTCGTGTCGATGTCGGTGGAATCGGTCTTGCGCGGGATCAGCACGGGAAACTTGCTGAGATCGGCGACCGCTCTGACGTCCAGATAGAATTGCGAGGGTTGGCCGGCTTCGGTCGCCGAGCACTTCATCAGGACCGAGATCTCTTCACAGAACGCCTGGCGGAACTGCGCCTCGCTCATGTCGGTCTGTTTTCCCTGCTGGAAGGTGATCTGACCGGTGCGGACCTTGCGCGCCATCGTCTCCGTCGCATTCGCAAGTAGCTGGTCGCCGTAGAAGGCGGCGAAGGTTTCGAGCGACGCGAAGATCACCACGAAGAAGGGGAGCGCGAGAATGGCGAACTCGATGCTCGTCGTGCCTTTGCGGTTGCGAAGGAAGCGGCTGAAGATGCCTTTTCGCCATTTTTCGGCCCCGCTCGGCCGCCCTGTGCCCTGCTCGATGTTCATTGCGCCGTCCCATCATGTTACGCCAGACGGGCGGCAGATTATGGAGCAACCATTGATATTTCGTTCTCAGGGGTGATGTGTATTTTAACGAATCACCGGCCTGGAACCCATAAAAATCAATTGGTGCTACCTGCGGTTTTGCGTTCGGCGTGACGCTCGCAATTTGGTGTGCAGGAGAGCACGGTGCGGGACGTCTGTTTGTAGACGCGCACGGTGTTGCCTTCGTCGATCGACACCAGGATGCGCTCGTCGACGATCGCGTTTCCGTCCTGATCCAGGATGACCAGGTTGGTGGTTCCGAAGTTGCGGCCGGTGATCACGATCGTACGGGCGTCGGCAACCGTTGCGTCCGCAACCTCGGCATTGCCGATAATGACCTTGCTGACCGGGCGATCGAGCTTCAGTACGCGCGCGTGATCCATATACACGCGCATCATATCGCTCTCGGCCGCGGCGGCAACCGATGGAGCAAGGGCAGCGATCGCGAATGCGAATATGGCGGCTCGGCCGGTCGCGAATGGCGTGGTCATGGCGGGTCCCTAGGTGGTGTTCACGCCATACTCCCTTGTCTTGGTGAATGAACCGTTAAGTCAAGCCCGTCGAGGCTTTGCGGAGGCCTTGTCGTTTTCTGTTCGTTTACCCAAAAATCAGGGACGCTTCGTTAACCTTCAGGTAACCGCCTTCTTTAAGTCGATGGCAATGCGCCAGGACTAGTTTGGGGTTCATCCGATCAACGGCAACAGTTGGCGGAAGTGCTGAACAACAAACGTGAAGTAGGAGAATCATCATGAAGAAGATTTTTGCCCGTCTGATGAAGGACGAGTCCGGCGCGACCGCCATCGAATACGGCCTGATCGCAGCCCTCATCTCGGTTGCCCTGATCGCTGGTGCCAGCACCCTCGGCAACTCGCTGAACAGCACGTTCAACGGCCTCGGTGGCAAGCTGACCAGCACCACGTCGGGCAAGCTCTAATCGGCTAAACGCAAGCGAGGGGAAATTCGCATGACGAAGATTTTCCGCCGCCTGCTACGGGATGAAGCCGGCGCGACTGCCATTGAGTATGGCCTGATCGCGGCTCTCATTTCCGTCGCCCTGATTGCTGGTGCGACCACGCTCGGGAACTCCCTCGATTCCACGTTCAATGGGATCGGTGGCAAGATCACGACGACCACGGCCGGCAAGCTCTGACGAAACAGGTTTCGCAAGAACCTGCAATAGAGCCGCCCCCAAAAGGCGGCTCTATTGTTATCTGGAAGCCAGCAGGCATCGCAGATTGTTTGCTCTCATTTCGGAGGCAGGAAACATGATTGAAGCCGCCATTTTCGTGGTTTTTCCCTTTTGTCTGGGATTCGCGGCGTTTTCTGACCTGCTGACGATGACGATCCCGAACCGTGTTTCGGTGATCCTGCTTGGCGTCTTCTTCCTGGTGGCGCCGATGTCCGGCTTGGGGCTTACGGAAATCGGCCTGCATCTTCTCGCAGCCGCTGCAGTCTTTGCCGCATGTTTTGCCCTGTTTGCGACGAACGTGATGGGGGGCGGAGACGCGAAGCTGCTGACGGCCAGCGCCATCTGGTTCGGCCTGACGCCGTCGTTGACGGCCTTCCTGCTCTATGTCTCGATCTTCGGTGGGCTGCTGACGCTCGCGGTGCTTTTGTTGCGCCGGCAGGAGCATACGATCCTTGCGAGCGGCATTCCTTTCCCGCAGCTGCTGCTCACCGCCAAGAAAGTTCCCTACGGGATCGCGATCGCGCTTGGGGGCTTTGCCGCCTATCCCTCGTCGCCGCTGATGGAGGCGGCCTTCGCGCGGCTGTCCTGAAAGGTCACGCGCCCGGCTGGTCAACTTTCGTTAACTGCGCTCATAAGTAATCCGTTAACCATAATTACACCAATTCCTGATCAATCTGACCCTGGCATTTTTTCGGGGCTCGGAAACAATCATGAAACCGGTTCGCATCATCATACTGGCAGTGGCCGTTCTCTCGGCTGCGATGGCCGGTCTTTTGGCGATGAGGCTGACAGGCGCGCCTGCGCCGCAGATGGCTGAACCGGTCGTCGAGCGTGCCCCCACCGTCAACGTGCTTGTCGCCAGCAAGAGCCTGCCCGTCGGATCGCGACTGGGCGGTGACAGCATCCAATGGATGGCCTGGCCGAAGGATGGCGTGGTCGATGGCATCATCACCGAAGAAAACCAGCCGACTGCGATCGACGATCTGACCGGCGCGGTCGTGCGCCTGCCGATCTTCAACGGCGAACCCGTTCGTCACGAAAAGGTGGCCGATTCGTCCAGCCGCATCATGTCGTCGCTGCTCCCAGCGGGTAAGCGCGCCGTCGCGACCGAAATCACGGTCGCCACCGGTGCCGGCGGCTTCATCCTGCCGAACGACCGCGTCGACGTGATCATGGTGCGCAAAGGTGACGGCGAGCTCTATCTGACCGAAACCGTGCTCAGCAATGTGCGTGTGCTCGCGATCGACCAGCAGGTCGAGGAAAAGGATGACGGCACCAAAGCGGTGGTCGGAACCACGGCCACGCTGGAACTTACGCCTGACCAGTCGAAGGTGATGACGGTCGCACAGCAGATGGCGGAACGCATTTCGCTGGCGCTTCGAAGCGTCGCCGACGCACAGGAGCCTGACACGGATGCAGCAGACTATCTGCTGAGCGGCGACGGCCAACCGAACATTCAGGTCATCAAGTCCGGCTCCATCGTCAAGGGCGATGGCACGGTCGGCCAGACGCAGCAATGACAGACACGGGCAGGAACCAGGTGAGCACGGGGCATAAGGTGAAGCGGAGCGGAAACAAATTTCGGGCGTCTGTCGCAGCCGGCCTATCATTCTGCCTGGCGGTGACCGGCATGTATCTGCCGGCGCCGACGGAAGCCTTTGCCGGCGCGTCCTCGGTCGTCCGCATCGTCGAAAGCGGCCCGGGCGTGAAGAAGAAGGTCAGCCTCGGTTTGAACAAGGCCGTGGTCGTCGACTTGCCAGCGGACGCGCATGATATCCTCGTCGCCGACCCGTCGCTCGCCGACGCCGTGACCCGCACCTCGCGGCGCATCTACCTGTTCGGCAAGTCCGTCGGCCAGACCAACATCTTCGTCTTCGGTCCCAACGGTGAGGAGATCGTCTCCCTCGACATCGAGGTCGAGCGCGATGTCTCCAACCTTCAGTCCAACCTGCGCCGCTTCATTCCGGATGCCGATATCAATGTCGAGATCGTCTCGGACAACATCGTGCTGACCGGTACCGTGCGCACGCCGCTCGATTCCACCCGCGCCGTCGACCTTGCCAAGGCCTTCCTCCAGGGCGGTGAAGCGACCACACGCAACATCACGGCCCAGGGCAACAACGGCGACGCGGATATCTTCGCCGAAGACCGGCAGGTGTCGCAGATCGTCAACCTTCTAACGATCGACGGCGACGACCAGGTCAATCTCAAGGTCACCGTTGCCGAGGTCAGCCGCCAGGTGCTGAAACAGCTTGGCTTCAACGGCCGCGTTGGCGACGGCGAAAGCGGTATCGCCTTCCGCAACCCGGCCAACCTCGGCGATGCGGTCGGCATCGGCGTGAACGCGATCATCAACAAGACAGTCGGCGGTACGACGATTTCCAGCTACATCAACGCGATGGAGCAGGCCGGTGTCATGCGGACGCTGGCTGAACCAAGCCTGACGGCGATTTCAGGACAGGAAGCGAAGTTCTACGTCGGCGGCGAATTCCGTCTGCCGGGAACGCAGGAAGTTACTGAAGATAAGGTCATCCGCGAAGTCAACGATGTCGAATATGGCATCCGCCTGAACTTCAAGCCGGTCGTGCTCGGGCCTGGCCGCATCAGCCTGAAGATCGAGACGAACGTTTCTGAGCCCACCTACGAGGGATCTGTCGTTACCGGCAACGGCAAGAACACGATCCCGGGCAACACCTTCCTTGGTATTCGCAAGCGCGAAGCTTCGACCAGCGTCGAGCTCCCGTCCGGGGGCTCGATCGTGATCGCCGGCCTGGTTCAGGACAACATTCGCCAGGCGATGTCCGGCCTGCCGGGCGCAGCGAAGATCCCGGTTCTCGGCACGCTGTTCCGCAGCAAGGACTTTGTGCGCAACGAGACCGAACTGGTCATCATCGCCACGCCCTATCTGGTCCGCCCGGTTGCCAGAAGCGCGATCTCCCGGCCTGACGACAACTTCAATCCGGTCAACGACCTCGACAGCTACTTCCTCGGTCGCGTGAACCGCATTTACGGCCGTCCGGAGGCAGTGGCTCCGGCAGGCCGTTACCACGGCAACGTTGGCTTCATCTACAAATAGGCTGGGTCATGACGCTTCGAACCGATTCTCACGCGAATTCCGAAAGGCCGAACGCCATGTCCTCAGGTCCGTCAGGAACATTCATCCGTCGCACGAGCCGGGCGGCCATCCTGGTGCTGGCCGGTGCCCTGCTTGCCGGTTGCGGCACGCGGGACAATCTGGCGACCGGCTCCATACCCGACGACTACCGCACCCGGCATCCGATCGTGCTTGCCGAAGGGGAGCGGGTCATCGACATCCCGATTGCCTCGGGCGATCGCCGTCTCACCCAGGGCACGCGCGATGTCATCGCCGGCTTTGCAGCCGACTATCGCAACTCGGCAAGCGGGGTCGTGCAGATCATGATGCCGCGGGGGGCTGCCAACAGCCACGCAGCCCAGGCGATGCGCCGGGAGATCCGCGGCGTGCTGGCGAGCGCCGGCGTGCCGCCCAAAAGGTTGCTGGAGACGAGCTATGACGCCGGACCCTACGGCGATGCCGCGCCCATCCGTCTGAGCTATGTGGCGATCACGGCGCAGACGGGACCTTGCGGCACCTGGCCGGAGGACCTGAACCTCAACACCATGGAAAACAAGAACTACTACAACTTCGGTTGCGCCACGCAATCAAACCTGGCGGCTCAGATCGCCAATCCGACGGACCTCCTCGGGCCGCGTCAAACGTCGCCGATCGACGCGGTGCAGCGCGGCCAGGTGATCTCGGACTGGCGTGGAACCGAGAAGAAGGACGGCACGGTCATCACCTTCAACTGATATCGGCTGGATGAAAAGATGAGTACCATCGATTACAGGATCGAAACTGGCGCCGAGGGGGACGACCCGTCCTTCGATGCGCGCACGAGCGATCTGGAGCAGGTTCGGCCGTTGCCGCGGATTTCGATCCACGCGTTTTGCGAAAGCAACGCGATGTTGCGGCTGATGGAGCGCTGCGGGCAGGATCGACGCATGGCGAAAGTGAGCCTGCGCATCAACAGCGGCAGCATCGACGCCGCCGCGAACATGTTTGCGACCGTACCGACGCCCAACCTGATCATCCTCGAGACGGCGACGGAGCCGCGGTCGCTGCTGACTGAACTGGCGCCGCTGGCTGAGGTCTGCGACCCCAGCACCAAGGTGATCCTCGTTGGCAAGCACAACGATATCGGGCTCTACCGCGAACTCATCCGCAACGGCATTTCCGAATACATGGTCGCGCCGGTATCGATGCCGGATATTCTCACGGCCGTGTCGGCGATCTTCGTCGACCCGGATGCCGAACCCTTGGGGCGAAGCATCGCCTTTATCGGTGCGAAGGGCGGCTGCGGATCGTCCGTGATCGCGCACAATTGCGCCTGGGGCATCTCCAGCCTGTTCTCGACCGAAACGATTCTCGCCGATCTCGACTTGCCCTACGGCACGGCTAACATCGATTTCGACCAGGATCCGCCGCAGGGCATTGCCGAAGCGGTTTTTGCGCCGGAGCGCCTGGACGAGGTGTTCCTCGATCGCCTGCTGACCAAATGCTCCGAGCACCTGTCGCTGCTTGCCGCGCCGTCGATGCTCGACCGCGCCTATGATTTCGAGACCGGAGCTTTCCACCCGATCCTCGAGATCCTGCAGCGCAGCGCTCCGGTTTCCGTTCTCGACATCCCGCATCTGTGGACGGACTGGACGCGCTCCGTGCTCGGCGAAGCCGACGAGGTGGTGATCACGGCGATCCCCGACCTTGCGAGCCTGCGCAACACCAAGAACCTGCTCGATGCCATGAAGAGGCTGCGCCCCAACGACAAGCCGCCCCATCTGGTGCTGAACCAGGTCGGCATGCCGAAGCGGCCGGAGATTGCCGCCAACGAGTTCTGCGATTCGCTGGAAATCGAAGCGGCAGCCATCATTCCCTTCGACGCGGCCCTGTTCGGCAACGCTTCGAACAGCGGGCGGATGATTGCCGAAATCGACAAGAAGGCGCCGGCCGCTGAAACCTTCTCGCAGCTCGCACATCTTCTGACCGGCCGCGTGACGATGAAGAAGGCCCGGCGCGGCGGCCTTGGCAAGATGCTCGCAGCGCTCGGCAGGAAATAGGACGTAGGATTACCCAGATGTTTGGCAAGCGCGGAAACGAAGGCTTCGGTAAAGGCGGCGGCACCCCGGTTTCCGCCCCGCCGCCGATCGTGGCTGCGGTGCAAGCGCCGGTGGTCGAGCGCGCCGTTCCGGTTCTCGCCGATACGCCCTCCGCTGGCGCCAGATCGCCGACACCCGCCCCGCCGGCAAGGCGGCGGCAGGCGCGAACGGAAGACTATTACGACACCAAATCGCAGGTCTTTTCCGCGCTGATCGACACGATCGACCTGTCGCAGCTCGCCAAGCTCGATACGGAGAGCGCGCGCGAGGAAATCCGCGATATCGTCAACGACATCATCACGATCAAGAATTTCGCGATGTCGATCTCCGAGCAGGAGGAACTGCTCGACGATATCTGCAACGACGTTCTGGGCTACGGTCCGCTCGAGCCGCTGCTTGCCCGCGACGACATCGCCGATATCATGGTCAACGGTGCCGGCCAGACCTTCATCGAAGTTTCCGGCAAGGTGCAGGAATCGGAAATCCGGTTTCGCGACAACGCGCAGCTTCTCTCGATCTGCCAACGCATCGTCGGCCAGGTCGGCCGTCGCGTCGATGAATCGAGCCCGATCTGCGACGCGCGCCTGCCGGATGGGTCCCGCGTCAACGTCATCGCCCCGCCGCTCGCCATCGACGGCACGGCGCTGACCATCCGCAAGTTCAAGAAGGACAAGCTGACGCTCGAACAGTTGGTCCGCTTCGGTTCGATCACGCAAGAGGGCTCTGTTCTCCTGCAGATCATCGGCCGCGTCCGCTGCAACATCGTCATTTCGGGCGGCACGGGTTCGGGCAAGACGACGCTGCTCAATTGCCTGACGCGCTACATCGACACGGATGAGCGGGTGATCACCTGCGAAGACACAGCCGAACTGCAATTGCAGCAGCCGCATGTCGTGCGCCTCGAAACTCGCCCGCCGAATATCGAAGGCGAAGGCGAGATCACCATGCGCGATCTCATCAAGAACTGCCTGCGCATGCGGCCGGAACGCATCATCGTCGGCGAAGTGCGTGGCCCGGAGGTCTTCGACCTGCTCCAGGCGATGAACACCGGCCATGACGGTTCGATGGGGACGATCCACGCCAACACGCCGCGCGAATGCCTGAGCCGCATGGAGTCGATGATCGCCTTGGGCGGCTATACGCTGCCGGCAAAGACCGTGCGCGAGATCATCGCCGGATCGGTGGACGTCATCATCCAGGCGTCCCGCCTTCGCGACGGGTCCCGCCGCATCACCCACATCACCGAGGTGGTGGGTATGGAAGGCGACGTGATCATCACCCAGGACCTGATGCGCTACGAGATTGACGGTGAAGACGCCGGCGGACGGATTATCGGCCGCCACATGTCGACCGGCATCGGCCGGCCGCATTTCTGGGATCGTGCCCGTTACTTCAACGAGGACAAGCGCCTGGCTGCGACCCTCGACGCGATGGACAAGGGCTAGGAGCTGCGATGTTCGGGATAGACATCACCGTTCTGGCACTCGCGGCCCTCGTCGCCATATCGGCGGCGGCGCTTGCCTACGGCCTGCTGTTCTCGCGCATCGAAAGCGAAAAGAAGGCGGAAGGCCGCGTACGCAAGATCAGCGCAGCGGAAACCGACCGCGCCAAGATGAAGGCCGCGCGCGACCGCGTGAGTGAACTGTCCAAACGGAGAAAATCCGTCCAGGATTCGCTGAAGGAGCTGGAAAAGAAACAGCAGGAGCGCTCGGCCAAGACTGCCCCTTCGATGAAGGTGCGTCTGACACAGGCGGACCTGTCGATCTCTATCGGGCGCTTCTATCTGTTCAGCGCACTGTTCGGCTTCTTTGCTTTTCTTGTCGTGTTGATGGCGGGGGCCGGGCTTGCCATTGCCGCCGGCTTTGGCCTGGTCGCCGGTCTCGGCCTGCCGCGCTGGTTCATCGGCTACCTGATCAAGCGGCGCTGCAAGAAGTTTCTCGAGGAGTTCCCGAACGCGCTCGAGGTCATGGTCCGCTCGATCAAGTCGGGCCTTCCCTTGAACGACGCGTTGCGTCTCATCGCCGCCGACGGTCAGGAACCGGTCAAGACCGAGTTTCGCCGCGTGGTCGAATCCCAGCAGGTGGGCCTGAGCGTGACCGAGGCCTGCGCCCGCATGGTCAACAGCATTCCTCTGCCGGAAGTGAATTTCTTCGCCATCGTGATCGCCATCCAGGCGCAGGCGGGCGGTAACCTCTCGGAAGCCCTCGGCAACCTGTCCAAGGTCCTGCGCGAGCGCAAGAAGATGCGGGCAAAGGTCAGCGCCATGTCGATGGAAGCCAAGGCCTCGGCCTGCATCATCGGCGCCCTGCCGTTCATCGTCGCGCTCTTGGTCTACCTGACATCGCCCGCCTACATGATGGTGCTTTTCACCGACCCGCGCGGTCATCTGATCATCGGTGCCGGCCTGTTCTGGATGAGCATCGGCATCTGGGTGATGCGCAACATGATCAACTTCGACATCTGAGGGCCTCGATGAGCACGAACCTGATCAAGACCCTGACCGATCCGAACGTCGTCATCGCCGTCCTGGTTTCGCTCGCCGTGCTCGCGACCTTCTATTCGCTGATCGTGCCGCTTTTTGATCGCGGTGACCTCGGCAAGCGGATGAAGTCCGTTGCCACCGAGCGCGAGCAGATCCGGGCGCGCGAACGTGCGCGGCTTGCCGCCGAGGTACAGAACGGCAGGGCAAGCCTGCGCGGGCAGAACAACGCCTCCATCCGGCAGATCGTCGAACGCCTCAATCTGCGTTCCGCGCTCGTCGACGACAACACCGTCAACCGGCTGAAAATGGCCGGCTTCCGCTCGCAGAACGCGCTCAACACCTTCCTGTTCGCGCGCTTCTGCCTGCCTTTCCTGTTCCTGCTCGTAGCGCTCGTCTACATCTTCGTCCTCGGCAACTTTGTCGACAAACCGTTCATGGTGCGGCTGTTCTTCGCGATCGGCTTTGCCTATCTGGGCTTCTACGCGCCGAACATCGTCGTGACCAACGCGATCTCCAAGCGCCAGGCGTCTATACGCCGGGCCTGGCCGGACGCGCTGGACCTCCTGCTGATCTGCGTCGAATCGGGCGTGTCGATGGAGCTGGGCATGCGCCGCGTCGCCGACGAAGTGGCGTCCCAGTCGCAGCAGCTTGCGGAAGAGCTGGTGCTGACGACGGCGGAACTGTCGTTCCTGCCCGAGCGCCGGGTTGCGCTTGAAAATCTCGGTCAGCGCACCGGCCTCGATGAGGTCAAATCCGTGGTCCAGGCGCTGATTCAGGCGGACCGCTACGGCACGCCGATCGCCCAGGCCCTGCGCGTGCTTGCACAGGAAAGCCGCGACCAGCGTATGACCGCAGCCGAGAAGAAGGCGGCCGCTCTGCCGCCGAAGCTGACCGTGCCGATGATCCTGTTCTTCCTGCCGGTGCTGGTCGCGGTCATTCTTGGACCGGCGGGCATCCAGGTCGCCGACAAGTTCTAGGCAGCGGCGCACCGCCACCGGCGCTCAATTATCGTCAGGGGATTGCCTGTGCGCAGCCGTAGACAGGCATGCCGCGCAAATGTGCGCGGCAGACTTGCTGACTGTTTAGGCAGTAGATCGGAAGCCTGGAGGCGCCAAGGGCGTCTCCGAAGAATGCGGTTCGCCTTTAGTTGGCGACCTTCTTGTCGTCGGCCTTGGCGAGTTCTTTCCATGCGCCCTGCTGCGACAGCATCGAGCGCAGATAGGCGACGTTCGCTTCCGCCTGTTCGCTGGAAAGCTCCTGGCGGGCGATCGTCTCGGCTTCCTGGAAGCGGCCCTGAAGGCCGACGGCGAGCGCGAGATTCTGGCGCACGCTGCTATCGGCGCCGGGCTGGCTTGCCGCAGACTTGAGATAGGTTTCGGCGGTGCGAAGGTCCTTGGTCAGAAGGTAGGACATGCCGAGATTGGAAAGCACCGACGGCTCGTTCGGCTTGAGCTCGAGGGCCTCGCGGTAGCGCAGCCGCGCTTCCTGGGCGCGGCCCAGCTGGTCGAGGATCGCGCCCTCGGCCGATTTCAGCTTCCAGTCCGGACGGTCGGGCGTCTGCGCCCGGCCAATCGTCGCAAGCGCCTGCTCGAGCTGGCCGGCGGCGGCCTGGGCCTTGCCGTAGGCGCCGAGCACTTCGCGGTCGGACGGATGGTTGATCGCGACCTGCTGCATCACCGCAAGCGCCTGTTCGTTGCGGCCGGTCATGCGCAGGAGATTGGCGTAGTTGAGCCCCGCTTCGCGGTCTTTGGGGTTCTTCTCGTAGGCCTGGCCGATGCTTTCGGCAGCGGCCGAAAGCTCGGTCGCGGTCATGGACTGCACCGGTTTCGACGTTCTGGAGATCGACCCCGTCGTCAGTTCCTTCTTCGGCTGATTGGCGCAGCCGGCAAGCGCAAGCGCCACCAGCGCGATTGCCGCGCCCTGGAAGAAACGGGCGTGTTTCGAGGATGAGGTCGTATATTTGGCCATGTGTGTCCCCAGTATGCATTCGCGCACCTGAACTTCAGACAACACCGGCGCAACTTTCACTCCAGCAATAATCTGTTAACCCTAACAGAGCGTTAATGGCGCGATTCCATCTCTGTCAGCCGAGGACTTTCATGGCCCCCTATCAGTTCATCGAGCGGCCGTCGCCGTTCAACACCAGCGCCGGCAAGACCCTGCCGATCTTCGCCGTCACGCCGGCGCATATCGAGACGGGGACGATCGACCCGATCGCTTTGGACTGGGCGCGCAAGGCAGGCTTCACGGCCGATTCCGGCGCGGTGCTGTTGATCCCGTCCGCCGACGGCCATCTTGGTGGCGCGCTCTTCGGCCTCGGCAGCAATCCGTCGGAAGCGCCGTTCCTGGCTGGCAAGCTGGCGCGGGCGCTGCCGGCGGGCAAATGGCATATCGAAACGGCGCCGCTGACGGCCAACCGGCTCGCGCTCGGCTACGGCCTCGGCTCCTATCGCTTCGAGCGCTACAAGGCCGCCAAGGGCGAACCGCCGACGCTGCTCATTCCGGCCGATGCGGACGCAACCGATATCAAGCGCCAGCTCGCCGGCGTGTTCCTCGCCCGTGACCTTATCAACACGCCGACCAACGACATGGGACCGGAAGCGCTCGAAGCGGCGTTCCGCGCGCTGGCCGCCCACTACAAGGCCGATGTTTCGGTCATTACGGGCGAGGCGCTGCTGACGCAGAACTTCCCGCTGGTCCACACCGTCGGCCGCGCCAGCGCCGAGGCTCCGCGCCTGCTGGAGCTGCGCTGGGGCAAAAAGGGCCACAAGAAGGTAACGCTCGTCGGCAAGGGCGTGTGCTTCGACACCGGTGGTCTCGACATCAAGCCGTCGGCCTCCATGCTGTTGATGAAGAAGGACATGGGCGGTGCCGCCAACGTGCTTGGCCTGGCGCTGATGATCATGGACGCCAAGCTCAAGGTGGATCTGCGCGTCATCGTGCCGGTGGTCGAAAACTCGATCTCGGCCAACGCCTTCCGGCCCGGCGACATCTACCGCAGCCGCAAGGGTCTGACGGTTCAGATCGACAACACCGATGCCGAGGGCCGGCTGATCCTCGCCGACGCGCTGGCCTATGCAGACGAAGAAAAGACCGATCTGCTCGTCGACATGGCGACGCTGACCGGTGCCGCCCGCGTCGCGCTCGGTCCGGACCTGCCGCCATTCTTCACGGACGATGCCGATCTTGCCCATGATCTCACGGAAGCAAGCCTCGAGGTCGACGATCCGATGTGGCGGATGCCGCTTTATAACGGCTATGACAAGGATGTTTCGGCCCGTATCGCCGACCTGACCAACGCGCCGGCGGGCGGTATGGCCGGATCGATCACCGCGGCACTCTTCCTCCGGCGCTTCGTCACCAACGCCAAGAGCTGGGTGCATTTCGACATCTTCGGATGGGCTCCGTCCGAGCGTCCGCATTCGACGGTTGGCGGGGAGGCGCAGGCGATCCGCGCGCTCTACCAGCACGTCCAGAAGATGGCGAAGTAACCGCAGCCAGGCGGAACCGGCAAAGAAACGCTTGCGTAACGATCCGCCGCTATCGTGGCGGATCAGTATCTTGCGTAGGAGCCGCCATTGCCGATCGAGCTAACGCCCTCCCAGGCCCTCGGGCTTTGGCATTCGGTGTCGCTCGCTCAGGTTCGCGTCGACAGCCGCGACCTGACCTTGCGGCAGCTGGCAATTCTGCTGCAGATCTACCTCGTGCCGCCGCCGCACACCGTGCGCGGACTGGCGGCGACGCTCGGTGTCACCAAGCCGGTCATCACCCGCGCGCTCGACACCATGGGCGCGCTTGGCCTTGTCGATCGCGTCCGCGACGATCGTGATCGCCGCAACGTCGTCATCAAAAGGACAGTTGAGGGTGCTCTCTATCTTGAAAAACTCGGTGACCTGATCATTGATCAGGGCCGCAAGCAGCTGAAGTGAGTAGATATGTCGACACTGCCCGACCGCCGTCTGAATGCCTATCGACCAGACCTTGCCGAAAGCCGCCTTCGCGGCGTCGTGGAGGCTGAACGTTATGTTGAGGGCAGCGTTGCGCGCGTCTCGGTTCCGGTTGCGCCGCTGCGTGCCAAGCCCGATCTCGCCTGCGGCACCGATACCGAACTCTTGCTCGGCGAATCGGTCCGGGTGCTCGACACCAGCAACAGCTGGTGCTGGGTAAAGGCCGACCTCGACGGCTATGTCGGCTACCTTCCGGAATATTGCCTCGCGCCGGTGCTCAAGAGCCCGACCCATGTCGTGACCGCGCCGCGCACCTTCGTCTATACCGGCCATGATCTGCGCTTCCCAACCGTTTATCCGCTGTCGATGGGCAGCCGGCTGACGGTTATCGATGAGCGCGAGACCCGGGGAACGCGCTATTTCCTGCTCGACGGCGGCCAGGCGGTCATCGCCAATCACTGCATCGAGGTCGGCAATGTCGTGCCGGGAGACTATGTCTCGGTTGCTGCCCGCTTCGTCGAAACGCCCTATCTCTGGGGCGGGCGTTCCGGCTTCGGCATCGATTGCTCCGGCCTCGTGCAATTGTCGATGATGATGGTCGGGAGGCAGGCGCCGCGCGATTCCGACATGCAGGCGACGGGCCTGGGAACACCGATTGCGCGCGAAGAACTCAAGCGCGGGGACCTCGTTTTCTGGAAAGGCCACGTCGCGCTGATGGAGGACGACGAAACCCTGATCCATGCCAACGGCCACACGATGACGGTTGCGCGCGAAGGGTTGGAAGCCTCGATCGAGCGGATCGGCTGGCTCTATGAGCAGCCGACGGGCTATCGCCGCCCTTGATCGGCTGTGAGCGGGACCGTCGAAGCGAGCCTCCTCGATCATTGCCGATGAAGGCAAGACACCCCGTTCGCATTGCGGAATCAGACGTTGCGCCTCTGGCAGCAGCTTAAGCGCAGCAAGCGCTGCGCCTTGCTCTCGCTGAATCAGTAGCCGGCTACTTTGTCGACGACATGTTCGAGCGTCTGCCCGCCTTCGAAGCGGGCGATCTGCTGCTCCACATGGCGGAAGAGCGCCTTGACGTCGGAGGATGCCGCCACGTGCGGCGTGACGTAGACGTTGGGCAGTGTCCAGAAGCGGCTGTCCTGGGCGAGCGGCTCTTGCTCGAACACGTCGAGAGAGGCACCGGCGAGCACGCCGCTATCGAGCGCCTTCAGGATGTCTGCTTCGACCTGGCTACCGCCGCGGCCGGCATTGATGAAGACAGGTGCGCCAAACGGCCCATTGCGGCTGAGTTTTGCAAACAGGCGCAGGTTGAAAATGCCGCGGGTGTCCGGCGTCAGCGGCAGCAGTCCGACGAGGAAGTCGCTGCGTGCCAGGAAGCTGTCGAGTTCGTTGCCGCCGAAGGTCTCGATGCCGGCGACATCGCGCTTGCTGCGCGACCAACCGATGACCTTGAACCCCATGGTCGATAGCTTGCGGGCGGCGTCCTGGCCAAGCACGCCCATGCCCATGACGCCGACGGTGATGTCGGCCGCCTCCGGCTGGGTCAGGTCGCGCCATTCGCGTTTCGCCGCCTGTGTCTCATAGGCGCGGTGCTGGCGCAGGTGCAGGAGGCACTGCATGACCACCCACTCGCTCATGCGCGTCGTCAGCGTCTGGTCGACGAAGCGCACCAGCGGCACCTCGGGAAGACCCGGCAGCGTCAGCACGTGATCGACGCCGGCGCCGCCGGAGAACACCACCTTGAGATCGGGCGCCCGCTCGAAAAGATCCGGCGCCGATTTCCAGACGACCGCATAGTCGATGCCCGAGAGATCGCGGTTGTGGTGAACCGCATCGGCGCGGTTGATCACCTCGCGATCCGGGAAGGCCCCGCGAAGCGCCGCCTCGACTTCCTCCGGAATGAACTTCAGATCGACGATGACGGGGCTTTTTGCGGACATTCGGACACCTATTGGCGGATCGCGGTCAAGTTGACGGCTTCGAGGTTGAAGGCGGCTGCCATCAGCGCCTTGGTATAGTCCTGGCTCGGCGCATTGAAGATGCGCTCGGCTGGGCCTTGCTCCACCACCTTGCCCATGCGCATGACGATCATCTCGTTGGCAAGGGCGCGCACGACCTTGAGGTCGTGGCTGATGAACAGATAGGCGAGGTCATGCTTTACCTGCAGGTCGCGAAGCAGGTCGACTACCTGCGCCTGAACGCTCATGTCGAGCGCCGAGGTCGGTTCGTCGAGCATCACGAATTGCGGCTTCAGCACCATGGCGCGCGCAATGGCGATGCGCTGCCGCTGGCCGCCGGAGAACTCGTGCGGATAGCGCCACCGGGTCGCAGGATCGAGGCCCACTTCTTCGAGCGCCGCGGCGACGCGGGCATCGCGCGCGTTGTCCGACAGCGATCGTTCGTGGATTTTCAGGCCTTCGGCGATGATATCGGCCACCGACATGCGTGGGCTCAGCGAACCGTAAGGGTCCTGGAAGACGATCTGCATCCGGTTTCGAAGCGGCCGCATCTCGTTGAAGCTGTAGCGGTCGATGTCCTTGCCGATGAAGGCGATGCGGCCCTTCGACGAGATCAGCCGCGCCAGCGCCAGCCCGAGCGTCGTCTTGCCTGAGCCGGATTCGCCGACGACGCCGAGCGTCTGGCCGGCACGCAGCTTCAGGTCGATGCCGTCGACCGCCTTCACATGGTCGACCACCTTGCGCAGAAAGCCGGCCTTGATTGGAAACCACACCTTCATGTCGGAGGCTTCCATGACGATCGGCTTCGACGTGTCCGATGGCGGCGGGTTGCCCTTCGGTTCGGAAGCGAGCAAATGGCGGGTATAGGCGTGCTGGGGATTGGCGAAGATCTCGGCGGTCGGTCCGGTCTCGACGATTTTGCCCTTGGTCATCACGCAGACGCGATCGGCGATCTTACGCACGATGCCGAGGTCATGGGTGATGAACAGCATCGACATGCCGTGCTCATCCTTGAGCGACTTCAAGAGTTCGAGGATCTGTGCCTGTACGGTGACGTCGAGCGCTGTCGTCGGCTCGTCGGCGATCAAGAGTTCCGGCCGGTTGGCGAGCGCCATCGCGATCATCACGCGTTGGCGCTGGCCGCCCGAGAGCTCGTGCGGGTAGGCGCTGAGCCGCTTTTCCGGCTCGCGGATGCCGACCTGGTTGAGTAGCTCGAGAATGCGCGTGCGCCGCGCCGCGCCCTGCAGCCCCTGGTGTAGCTCAAGGATCTCACCGATCTGCCGCTCGATCGAGTGCAGTGGGTTGAGCGAGGTCATCGGCTCCTGGAAGATCATGGTGATGTCGTTACCGCGCGCATGGCGCAGTTCCGCATCGCTGGCCTTCAAGAGGTCCTTGCCGTTGAACAGGATTTCGCCGCTCGGATGGCTGGCCGACGGGTAGGGCAGAAGCTTCAGGATCGAGTTGGCCGAGACCGATTTGCCCGAACCGGATTCGCCGACAAGCGCCACGGTTTCCCCGCGCTTGATGTCGAAGGAGATGTGATCGACGGCAACGGACGTGTTGCCGCCCTGGTGAAAGGCGACGGAGAGGTCGCGGACGGAGAGAAGGGGGTCTGTCATCGTCGCGCTCACCGGAACGTCTTTCTCGGATCGAAGGCATCGCGCGTGGCTTCGCCGACGAAGATCAGCAGCGACAGCATCAGCGACATGACGCAGAAGGCCGTCAGCCCCAGCCAGGGCGCCTGCAGGTTGGACTTGCCCTGGGCGATCATCTCGCCGAGCGAGGGCGATCCGGGCGGCATGCCGAAGCCGAGGAAGTCGAGCGAGGTCAGCGTCGTGATCGAGCCGGAGAGAATGAAAGGCAGGAAGGTCAGCGTCGCCACCATCGCGTTCGGCAGGAGGTGACGATACATGATCGTGCCGTTGCCGACGCCGAGCGCGCGTGCCGCGTTGACGTATTCGAAGTTGCGCGCCCGTAGGAACTCGGCGCGCACGACGCCGACGAAACCGACCCAGGAGAAGAGCAGCATGATTCCGAGCAGGATGAAGAAGCCCGGCGGCAGGATCGCGGCGATGATCAGCAGAATGTAGAGCACCGGCATCGACGACCAGATCTCGATGAAACGCTGCATCAGGAGATCGGTCCAGCCGCCGAAATAGCCCTGGATGGCGCCGGCGGTGACACCGATCACCGCCGAGGCGATGGTGAGCGTCAGGCCGAAGAGCACCGAAAGACGGAAGCCGTAGATCATGCGCGCAAAGACGTCGCGAGCCTGGTCGTCGGTGCCGAGCCAGTTGAGGTTTCCGACGATGCAGTTCCGGTCGCTGGTCTTGTCCGGATAGGCGGAGCAGCGCTCTTCCTTGTCCATCAGCCAGAAGGGCTTGGTCGGCGCCGAATGCGGGATGTTGGAATTAACCGTCTGGTAGGAATAGCGCACCGGCGGCCAGATCATCCAGCCGTTGGCCTCGATCTCGTCGCGGATGAAATCGGAGCGATAATCGGTCTCCGCCAGGAAGCCGCCGAACTTTTCCTCCGGATAATCGATGACGACGGGGAACAAGAGTTCGCCCTTGTAGGAGGCGATGATCGGCTTGTCATTGGCGATGAGTTCGCCGACCAGGCTGAGCCCGAACAGCGCCAGGAACAGCCAGAGCGACCAGTAGCCGCGCCGGTTCGCCTTGAAGTTCTGCCAGCGGCGCTGGTTGACCGGTGACAGCCAGCCACGCGGCGCCACAGCGGCCGGGGAGGTCGTGACGCTTGCCATCAGACATCCCTCCGCTCGAAGTCGATGCGTGGATCGACCCAGGTATAGATGAGGTCCGACAGCAGGCTGACGAGCAGGCCCATCAGCGAGAAGATGAAGAGGGTAGCAAAGACGATCGGATAGTCGCGCTTGACGACCGAATCATAGCCGAGCCGACCGAGGCCATCGAGCGAGAAGATGTATTCGATCAAAAGCGAACCGGTGAAGAAGGCCGAGATGAAGGCGCCGGGGAAGCCGGCGATGATGATCAGCATGGCGTTGCGGAACACGTGGCCATAGAGCACCTGACCGTCGGTGAGGCCCTTGGCCCGTGCGGTCGTCACATACTGCTTCTTGATCTCGTCGATGAAGGAATTCTTGGTGAGCAGCGTCGTCGTTGCAAAGGCCGACAGCAGCAGCGTGATCAGCGGCAGCGTCATGTGCCAGATGTAGTCGAGGATCTTCTGCCACCAGGGCAGTTGCCAGAAATTGTCGGAGACGATGCCGCGCAGCGGGAACCAGTCGAAGAACGAGCCGCCGGCAAAGACGACGATCAGCAGGATGCCGAAGAGGAAGCTCGGCACGGCGTAGCCGACGACGATGATGCCGGAGGTCCAGACGTCAAATGCGGAACCGTCGGACACCGCCTTCTTGATGCCGAGCGGGATGGAGATTGCGTAGGAGAACAGCAGGATCCATAGCCCGAGCGAGATCGAGACCGGCATCTTCTCCTTGATCAGGTCGATCACCGAGGTGTTGCGGAAGAAGCTCTCGCCGAAATCGAAGCGCATATAGTTCCACATCATGGTGGCGAAGCGCTCGAGCGGCGGCTTGTCGAAACCGAACTGCTTTTCGAGCTTGGCGATGAATTCCGGATCGAGGCCTTGGGCGCCGCGATAGCGCCCGCCCTCGTCGCCGCCGGCCTGCATCAGGTCGCCGCTGCTGCCCGACAGGCGATCGGAACCGCCGGCATTGGTCAGGTCCGAGATCACCTGCTCGACCGGGCCGCCCGGCGCGAACTGCACCACGATGAAGGAAATCGCCATGATCCCGAAGATCGTCGGGATCATCAGAAGCAGGCGGCGCAGGATATAGGCACCCATCAGGCGGGCCTTTCGATCGACGTGTGGGCGGTGGCCCGGACCGGCGAAGCGTCGGCATGCCGTCTATGGTGTCTCAATCCCTGTGTCTCCTTGCGGGCCCCGGATCGGGGCTTGTTTCAGTGATTCGTTTTTTTGCATTTGGAATCGAGACGCCATCCGAGCGCAAGGACTTCATTTGGGGGAGGCGTTTTTCGACCACCACGCGTCCGGGAAGCCTATTCCGTAGTAGGGAAGCTCCTGCGGGCGGACGAGCTGTTTCCAGTAGGCGACACGAACGTTCTTCGAATAGAACAGCGGCACGACGTAGTGGTGGGCGAGAAGGACCCGATCGAGTGCCCGTGTCGTTGCCACCAGTTCCTCGCGGTTCGGTGCAAAGATGATCCGGCGGATGAGCTCGTCGATTGCCGGATCGGATATGCCGGCATAGTTTCTCGATCCCTGTTGATTGACCGAAGCCGAACCCCAGTAGTCGATCTGTTCGTTGCCCGGCACCAGCGTCTGCGCCCAGATGCCGTAGATCATGTCATAGTCAAAGCTTCTGACGCGGTTGGTGTACTGCGAATCATCCACCGTGCGGATGCGGGCATCGATGCCGATCTTCTTGACGCTGTTGATGAAGGGCGTGACGGTGCGCTCGAAGGACGGATTGGACAGGAGCAGTTCGAAGGTGAAGGGCTCGCCGGTCTTCGTGTTCACCAGGCGCGTGCCCTTGAGCTCGTAACCCGCCTCCTTGAACAGCGCGAGTGCCTTGCGCAGGTTGTCGCGCACCTTCTGCGGCTCGCCGTTGACAGGGTTCGTATAGGGGGTGGTGAAGACCTCCGGCGGGACCTTGTCTTTCAGCTCCTCCAGAATGGCCTTTTCGCGACCTTCGGGAAGCTTGGAGGAAGCAAGCTCCGTGTTCCAGAAGTAGCTGTCGACACGCTGAAAGGTGTTGTAGGCGAGATTTTTGTTCAGGTCCTCGAAATCGAACGCATAGTTCAGCGCCTCACGCACCCGCTGATCCTGAAATTTCTCCCGCCGCATGTTCGGCACGAAGGCTTGCATGATGCCGGCTGCGCGCAAGGGGTTTTCGATCTCCTCGCGAACAACGCGGCCGTCCTTCATCGCCGGAAAGTCGTAGGCCGTTGCCCAGTGGCTGGCGCTGGGATCTCGGTAGAAATCGACGTTGCCGGCACGAAAGGCTTCGAATTCCACGTTTCTGTCGCTAAAGAAGGCGTAGCTGATCACGCCGAAATTATATTGCCCGACGTTGACGTTGAGGTTCTTGCCCCAATAGTCGTCGCGGCGCTCGAACCGGATCGAGCCGCCGGCCTGGAACGAGGCGATCCTGTAGGGGCCGGAACCCATGACCGGTTCCAAAGTGGTGCGGCTGATGTCGCGCTTGTTGCCCTTGTCGTCGACGCCTTCCCACCAGTGCTTCGGCAGGATCGGGAACTGCCCGAGAATGTTCGGCAGTTCGTGGTTGTTCTTCTCGTCGAAGCGGAAGGTGACGTCGCGCTCCCCCGTCTTTTCCGCCGAAACCACATGGCGGTAATAGTTGGAGAGCAGCGGATTGTGCTCCTTGACCTTTTCAAACGAGAAAACGACGTCCTCGGGTGTTACCGGCTTGCCGTCGGCCCATTTGGCCTCCGGGCGAAGGCGGAAGGTCGCCGAGGAAATGTCGTCAGGATAGGAAACCGCCTCGGCGAGCAGGCCGTAGGTGGTGGTGATCTCGTCCTCGGCCGATTTCATCAGCGTGTCGAAGACCAGAGAGGCCACGCCGCTTGCCGCCTCGCCCTTGGAAAGGATCGGATTGAACGTATCGAAAGTCCCGTTTTCCGACAGATGCAGCTCTCCACCCTTGGGAGCGTCAGGATTGACGTAGTCGAAACGGGCAAAGCCCTGTTTGTATTTGAGTTCGCCGATTGATGATGTTCCGTGACGCCAGACGGGCTGTTCTTGGGCATTGCCTGCAGCAGGGAAGAGAAGAAACGCCGCTGCCAGTAGCGAGGCAGCGAAGCCTGATTTCATGGTCCTGCAGACGTATGGCATCCAGCCCTTACCCCTTTATATTTCAATCTTCTTTTGCGAGAGCATAGGCGAAATCAGGGCAAATGACAGGCACCGCCGCAAATCAGGCCAAATTTTTGAGTCACATCCCGGTGATTCACACGCGTGTAACGCGTAAGGCTGAGGCAAAGACGGGGCCTTAGGATGGGGGGCGCCGGACACGGCATGCGTAGATCGGCGCTGCTGTCTGCGAGACAAACGGGACGAAATTCAATGATTGCTCCATTTCGACGTTGCGGCTCGGCGTTTCTTGCGCTGCTGCTTGGAACCAGCCTCCTGATCGCCGACAACGCGGCGGCCGACGACGTGCCGGCAAAGACGCTCTTCGGCGCCAAGGCTCTGCCTGCCGAGATGGCGGCAAATTCCTACGGCTTCTATGCCAAGGGATGCCTTGCCGGCGGTGTCGCCATCCCGACCGACGGGCCGACCTGGCAGGCAATGCGGTTGTCGCGCAACCGCCGCTGGGGCCACCCGCAGATGATCGCGCTGATCGAGCAGTTTTCCCATGATGCCGCCAACAAGGTCGGCTGGCCGGGCCTGTTGCTCGGCGATATCTCGCAGCCACGCGGCGGGCCGATGCTGTCGGGCCACGCCTCGCACCAGATCGGGCTCGATGCCGACATCTGGCTGACGCCGATGCCGCAACGCACGCTCAGCTATCGCGAACGCGAGGATATCTCCGCCACCTCGATGCTGCAGAAAAACAAGTTCCTGACGGTCGACCGTTCGATCTGGACGCCGAAGCACGCGCAGCTGATCATGCTGGCGGCGAGCTATCCGCAGGTCGAGCGCGTCTTCGTCAATCCGGCGATCAAGAAAAAGCTTTGCGATACCTGGACGGGCGACCGCACGAATCTCGGCAAGGTTCGGCCGATCTACGGCCACGACTACCACTTCCACATCCGCATCAAGTGCCCCGCGGGTGCTTCGACCTGCAAGGACCAGGCGGAGGTTCCGGCCGGCGACGGCTGCGACAAGTCGCTGGCCTGGTGGTTCACCGACGAGCCGTGGGCAAAACCGACCAAGAAGCCGGGCGCGAAGCCGGTCAAGCCGAAGGTGACGACGCTTGCCGACCTGCCGAAGGCCTGCGCTCTCGTTCTCAACGGCCCGGCGCCCGCCTCGGAAGCGGCCGCCACTTTTGGCACGGCCTACCGGGCTGCCGCGCCGGCCGCAGCGAGCGATAGTATCGAGCAGGTGATCGGTGCGTCCGGCGATGTCCCGCCGGCCGATATCCCCGTGCCGATGGCGCGTCCGACGCTGCAGTAGGCCAGCGACCCGAGCGGGGCGGGGAGGCATCAGCCTTCCCATTCCCGTGGCGCTCATGTATAGGGCAATCAAATCGATTTAAATATTGATGCGAGGCCCGGCATGGCGGATCGGAAATGTGTTGCGCTGATCGCGCATGATCAGAAGAAGGACGATCTTGCGGACTTTGCCAAGGCGCATGAGGCGGTACTGGCTGACTGGCGGATCGTAGCCACCGGCACGACCGGCGGCCGTGTTCTCGACGTCTGCCCAGGCCTCGATATCACCCGGCTGAAAAGCGGACCGCTCGGCGGTGACCAACAGATCGGCGCGATGATCGCGACCGGTGAAGTGCAACTGCTGATCTTCTTCGTCGATCCCCTGACCGCCATGCCGCACGATGTCGACGTCAAGGCGCTGATGCGCCTCGCCATCGTCTACGACATTCCGATGGCGCTCAATCGTGCAACGGCCGAGCAGTTGATCGACCTCAACCCCAGATGATGCGGGCTCCGGTGGGCGGATGCGACAATCCTCCCGCACTTTTCCTCATCCCGTTCTGTCTGATAGACAGTTCAGCAACCCAAGATGACGATCAGGATGGATCTTGCGATGTCCGGCACCAATGAACACAGCTTTCCTTTTCCGATCCTGATCGGCGACATCGGCGGCACCAACGCGCGCTTTGCCCTGCTCATCGACGCCTTTGCCGACCCGAAGCAACTGCCGCCGATCAAGACCGGCGATTTCGAGACGATCGAGGAGGCGCTGCAAAAGAGCATTCTCGACAAGACCTCCGTGCAGCCGCGCTCGGCGATCCTGGCAGTGGCCGGTCCGATTCGGGGCGATGAAATTCCCTTGACCAACGCCGGCTGGGTGATCCGGCCGAAGGACATGCTCTCGAGCCTCGGCCTCGAAGACGTGCTGATCATCAACGACTTCGAGGCTCAGGCGCTTGCCGTCGCCGCTCCGGCGGACGAGGACCTGGTGCAGATCGGCGGCGGCAGCATCCGGCCGCTGACCTCCCGCGTCGTGCTCGGACCGGGAACGGGCCTTGGCGTCGGCGGCCTGGTCTTTGCCCAGCACACCTGGTTTCCGGTGCCGGGCGAAGGCGGCCATGTCGATATCGGCCCGCGCACCGAACGCGATTTCCACATCTGGCCATTTCTGGAGCCGATCGAAGGCCGCATGGCCGGCGAGCAGATCCTCTGTGGCCGCGGCATCATGAACCTCTACCGCGCCGTCTGCGCCGCCGATGGCGTGGATGCGGTTCTGACGGACCCCGCGGAAGTGACGACGCACGCCCTTGCCGAGAGCGACAGGGCGGCGATCGAGACCATCTCACTGTTTTCGACTTATCTCGGTCGCGTGGCCGGCGACATGGCGCTGATCTTCATGGCCCGCGGCGGCGTTTTCCTGGCGGGCGGTATCTCGCAGAAGATCCTGCCGGCGCTGATGAAGTCGCCCTTCCGGGCCGCCTTCGAGGACAAGGCCCCGCATTCGGCGCTGATGAAAACGATCCCGACCTTTGCCGTCATTCACCCGATGGCCGCGCTCTCGGGATTGGCGGCCTTTGCCCGCACGCCGAGGGATTTCGGTGTGGCAACGGAGGGACGCCGCTGGAGAAGCTGAGACCGTGGCGTGCGCAAAGACTCGCCAAAGCGATATCAAACCACTATAGAGCCCCGGGAAAGATCGGGCCGGATGCCGGCCCTCCAGATTGGTTCCAGGGAAGACGGGCTTTTTGAGCGCCAGCAAGAAAAAACAGCACGCGGTCGATTCGGATACGATCAGCGGGATCCTCAAGCGGGTCATTGCGGAAAACGGTCGTGACCACATTCGCGGCTATGCTTTTGCCATCGGCTGCCTGGCGGTGGTCGCTGCCACGACAGGCTTTACCGCCTCGATCATGGAAACCGTCATCAACGAGGCCTTCGCCAACAAGCGGGCGGACATCGTTTTGCTCGTCTGCGGCGCGATCCTCGCCGCCTTCGTGCTGCGCGGCTTTGCAACTTACGGCCAGGCCGTCGCGCTTTCGAAGATCGGCAACAACATCGTCGCGCGCTATCAGCGCCGTCTTTATGCCCATCTGATGGCGCTCAGCGTCGGCTATTTCAACGAGACCCGTTCGGCGCAACTCGCCGCCCAGATCAGCCAGAACGTCAGCGGCATTCGCGACGTGCTCAATCTGACCGTTACCTCGATCGCGCGCGACCTGCTGACGCTGATCGGCCTGGTCGGCGTCATGTTTGCCAAGGACTGGCTGCTGTCGATCATCGTCTTCGTCGCCGCACCTCCGCTGCTTCTGGGCCTGCGCTATGTGTCCAAGCGCCTGCGTTCGGCCACCCGCGAGGCGATCGAAGTCAACAGCCGCGTTCTCGGCGCGATGCAGGAAACCATTCAGGGCATCACCATCGTCAAGGCCTTTACGATGGAGAGCGAGCTTCGCGGCAAGGTCGAGGCGATCGTCGATCGCGCCGAAAACCGTGCCAACCGCATTGCCCGGTTGAGCGAGCGCACGGCGCCGATGACCGAAACCTTCGCCGGTCTCGCGATCTCGGCGGTGCTTGCCTATTCGGCGTTCCGCGCCATCTATGCCGACGTACCGCCCGGCGCCTTCTTCGCTTTCGTCGTCGCTTTGCTGATGGCCTATGACCCGGCCCGCCGCCTGGCGCGGCTTCAGGTCTCGCTCGAGCGCGCCGCCGTCAACGCCCGCATGGTCTACGAGATCCTCGATACCGTGCCGCACCAGCGCGACAAGCCCGACGCCAAGGAACTGGCATTTACCAACGCGACCGTCGAGCTGCGCGACGTGCGCTTCAAGTATCCGAATGGCGACGACGTGCTGCGGGGCGTGAGCTTCATGGCTGAGGGCGGCAAGACGACGGCGCTCGTCGGCCCCTCGGGTGCCGGCAAATCGACCGTCATCAGCCTCATTCCGCGGTTCTACGATCCGGCGTCCGGCCAGATCCTGGTCGACGGTCAGGACATCGCCGACGTTACCAAACTGTCGCTGCGCAAGGGCATCGCCTATGTGTCGCAGCAGCCCTATCTCTTCGAAGGCTCGATCCGCGACAACATCCGCTACGGCCGCATCGACGCGACGGATGCCGAGGTGGAGGAAGCCGCACGGCTCGCCTACGCCCATGACTTCATCCTGGCGCAGCCGCAGGGCTACGACACGCCGGTTGGCGAGAACGGCATGACGCTCTCCGGCGGCCAGCGCCAGCGCCTGTCGATTGCGCGCGCGCTCGTCCGCAACGCGCCGATCCTGCTGCTCGACGAAGCCACCTCGGCGCTCGACACCGAATCGGAAGCCGCGGTGCAGAAGGCGCTCGACCACGCCATGGATGGCCGCACGGTGATCGTCATCGCGCATCGCCTCTCGACCGTCGTCAATGCCGACAAGATCATCGTCATGAAGGATGGTTGCGTCGTCGAGGAAGGCACCCATGCCGATCTTGCACGGCGGCCGGACGGTCTCTACGCTCGGCTCCACAATCTCCAGGGCCAGAATTCGGAGGAGCAGTCTCCGGATGGCGAAACGCCCGAAGCGCCGGCCGGCGCCCAAATCCACTAGCGGACAAGGAGGAACTCACCGATGGGCGCGAACGATATGAAGCTCGTGGTGGTGGGTGCGGCAGGCCGTATGGGCCAGACGCTGATCAGGACGGTTCACGCGATGGAAGGCGTGCGCCTGCATGCGGCCGTCGAGCGCACGGGTTCTCCCTTCATCGGCCGCGATGCGGGCGAACTCTCCGGGCTTGGTCCGATCGGCGTGCCGGTGACCGACCAGCCGCTCGAAGCCTTCGTCGAAGCCGAAGGCGTCCTTGATTTCACCGCACCGGCGGGCACCGTCGAGTTTGCCGGTCTCGCGGCCCAGGCCCGCATCGTCCATGTGATCGGCACCACCGGCTGCTCGTCCGACGACGAGGCGAAGATCCGCGCCGCCGCGCGCCACGCCCGTATCGTCAAGTCGGGCAATATGAGCCTCGGGGTCAACCTGCTCGGCGTGCTGACGGAGAAGGCGGCGCGGGCGCTCGGCCCGGCCGACTGGGACATCGAAATCCTCGAAATGCACCACAAGCACAAGGTCGATGCGCCCTCGGGCACGGCCCTGCTTCTCGGTGCTGCGGCGGCGAAGGGGCGCGATATCGCGCTTGCCGACCATTCGGTGCGCGTGCGTGACGGTCATACGGGCCCGCGTCCGGCCGGCACGATCGGTTTTGCCACCCTGCGCGGCGGCTCGGTCATCGGCGAACACTCGGTCATCCTGGCCGGTGAGGGCGAGCAGGTGACCCTGTCGCACAGCGCCACGGATCGTTCGATCTTCGCGCGCGGTGCCGTCACCGCCGCACTCTGGGCTCGCAGCCAGAAGCCCGGTTTCTATTCGATGCTCGACGTTCTCGGGCTCAACTGACCTTTCCACTCTCAAGTCTCAAGGGGAATTCGACATGAGCGGTACTCTCGTCCTCGTCAGGCACGGCCAGAGCGACTGGAACCTGAAGAACCTGTTCACCGGCTGGCGTGATCCGGATCTGACGGAACTCGGCGTCGAGGAAGCCAAGGCCGGCGGCAAGGCGCTTGCCGACTACGGCATCAAGTTCGACATCGCCTTCACCTCGGATCTCGTCCGTGCCCAGCGCACCTGCCAGTTCGTGCTCGACGCTGTCGGCCAGTCCTCGCTCGAGACGATCCGCGACCAGGCGCTGAACGAGCGCGACTACGGCGACCTCTCGGGTCTCAACAAGGATGACGCCCGCGAAAAGTGGGGCGAAGAGCAGGTGCATATCTGGCGCCGCTCCTACGACATCCCGCCTCCGGGCGGCGAGAGCCTGCGTGACACCGGCGCCCGCGTCTGGCCCTATTACCTGACCGAGATCCTGCCGCGCGTGCTCTCCGGCCAGAAGGTGCTGGTCGCCGCCCACGGCAACTCGCTGCGTTCGCTGGTCATGGTGCTCGATCGCCTGTCGAAGGAAGAGATCCTGAAGCTCAACCTCGCGACCGGCGTGCCGATGGTCTACAAGCTCAACGCCAATTCGACCGTCGCTTCCAAGGAAGTGCTCGGCGACATGTCCGGCGCTCACTGATCGCTGATGGCCAGGAAATGAAAAGGGGCGCTGGGCGCCCCTTTTTTGTGTCTCCGATAATGCCGGCAAACCTGGCGATCAGATCGTGCCGTCGGCCGCCTTGCCGGCTTCCCAGCCGAGGATGGCGCGCTTGCGCGTCAGGCCCCAGTGATAGCCGGTGAGGTCTCCACTCTTGCCGAGCGCGCGATGGCAGGGGACGACGAAGGAAATCGGGTTGCGCCCGACAGCCGCACCGACCGCGCGCGATGCCGTCGGCTGTCCGATGTTCCCGGCGATATTCGAATAGGTGGTGGCGCAGCCGAGCGGGATCTTCAGCAGCGCCTGCCAGACCCGGATCTGGAAGTCGGAGCCGATCAGGAAGATACGCAGCGGCTCGTCCTGTCGCCAGCGCGACGGATCGAAGATGCGCGCGGCATAGTGGGCGGTCGCCGCGCTGTCCTCGATGTAGCGGGCGTTCGGCCAGCGTTGCGCCATGTCCTCGAAGCTCGCCTGCTCGCCGCCCATATCGTTGAAGGCAAGTCCTGCGAGGCCGCGCTCGGTGATCATCACCAGCGCCGTGCCGAAGGGCGAGGGGTGGTAGCCGTAGCGGATCGTCAGACCCTCGCCGCGCGCCTTCCATTCGCCTGGCGACATCGCCTCGTGGGTGACGAACAGGTCGTGCAGCCGGCTTGGTCCTGAGAGGCCCACTTCGATGCTGGTTTCGAGCAGCGGCATGTCTTCCTGGCGCAGCAGGCGCTTGGCATGGTCGAGGGTCACGGCCTGCAGGAATGCCTTCGGCGACAGCCCCGCCCAGCGGGTGAAGACCTTCTGGAGTTGGGTCGGCGACTGCTTCAGGCGCTGCGCCACGGATTCGAGCGACGGCTGGTCGCGATAGTCCTCAGTGAGCATTTCGATCACGCGGCTGACCGTATCGTAGTCGGTGCCCTTCGGCGTGATGTCGGTGGGTACGGATGTCGCAATGTTCATGGCTCTTCTCCTGTCTTGTCACAGGTAACCATTTGCTGGCCCCGCCAACCACCCGAAACTTGAAAACATGCGATCGCCGGGTGCCGCGATTGCAAGCGCCGGGCGTCAGCGGCGGCGCACGGTCGCAAGCGCCCCCGAGAGCGCCAGCGCAAAGGTCTCGCGATCGTCGCGGTTGAGGAACGAGCCGATATCGGTTCGCCTGCCGCCGCCGCTGATCGTCATCGAGACGATGCCGATTTCCTGATGCCGGGCGACGTTCAAGCGTGCCCAGAACGGATTGAAGCGATGTTCGCTGATCCGGCCCGAGGGCGTGAACTTGCGCACCGAAACGTCCGTCCTGCTGACGCTGACCTCTTCGCGGCTGAGCCCCGAGCGGTTGTTCAGCCAGAAGGCGCCGAACAGCAGGAGGTAGTCGAGCCCGAAAAAGAACACCACCGGCCAGGCGCCGATGATGAGGAAGACGATGCCGTGAACGAGGCTCAGGAGCCCGGCGATCAGGAAGAACATCTTGAAGCCGCGCCGCCCGAGCGAGCGATAGGGCGTGAGCTCGGCGGTGAAGACCGGGGCGTCCTCGGATGGGGTGGTGGCGTTGCCATTGATCATGACCTTTGACTATAGATGCATCATGAAAAACGTGAAGCCGAAATTGCCTGTTCGCGCCGCCAAACCAAAGCCTGCCGCCGGCCGCCGCGCCACGCCGCGGGTGAAGAGCCTCTATAGCCAGGACGAGCTCAAGGAGATTTTCCGGCGCTTCTCGATCCAGCGGCCGGAGCCGAAGGGCGAGCTCGAGCACGTCAATCCCTTCACGCTGGTCGTCGCAGTGGCGCTCTCGGCACAGGCGACCGATGCCGGCGTCAACAAGGCGACGCGCGCGCTCTTTGCCATCGCCGATACGCCGGAAAAAATGCTGGCGCTCGGCGAGGAGAAGGTCCGGGACTACATCAAGACGATTGGACTTTTCCGCAACAAGGCAAAAAATGTCATCGCGCTGAGTGAGACGCTCATCCGGGATTTTGGCGGCGAAGTGCCCCGCACGCGGGAGGAATTGGTGACGCTGCCGGGCGTCGGCCGCAAGACCGCCAATGTCGTGCTCTCCATGGCTTTCGGCCAGTCGACGATCGCCGTCGACACCCACATCCTGCGCATCGCCAACAGGATCTGTCTGGCGCCGGGCAAGACCCCGGACGAGGTGGAAGACAAGCTGATCAAGATCATCCCCGACGAGTATCTCTACCACGCTCACCACTGGCTGATCTTGCACGGGCGCTACTGCTGCAAGGCGCGCAAGCCCGAATGCGAGCGCTGCGTCATCGCCGACCTCTGCAAGTCGCCGGAAAAGACCTGTGACATCCCGGCGCCACTGGTCGAACTGCCGCCGCAGATGATCTCGGCTGCTGGTTGAGCCGTCAGGCCGAAACCATCCGGTCGATCAGCGTGCCGATCGTTTCGACGTAAACCTCGCTCGACGCGCCATCGGCAATGTCGAGCGCCGCACGATCGAAGGCAGCCGAAAGCAGTGAGGCCATGGCCGACAGCCTTTCGGCCGAAACGGTGAACGGAGCCATTGCCTCGGCGATCCCTTCCTCGAGCGTTCTCTGCGCGTTGGCCGCGTCGATCGCCATCATTTCCCGCTTGCCGAGGACGGCCGGCCCATCGAGCAGGAGCAGCCGGATACGCCCCGGCTCGCGCATGGCGCCGAAATAGGCGCTGGCGCCGACTTTTAGTGCCTGGCGTGCCGAGAGATCCCCTGACGTTGCCTGCTCGATCGACGTTGCCACAGCCAGTGCTTCCCGCTCTGCCACCGCGCGAAACAGCGCCTTCTTGTCCTCGAAGTGGTGATAGAGCGCGCCGCGGGTGAGGCCGGCGGCTGCGACGATGTCCGGCGTCGAGGTGTCGGCATAGCCCCTGGTGACAAAGAGGCCGCGGGCAGCATCGAGGATCGCGGCACGGGTCGTGTCGGATCGCTCGCGGTTGGAGCGGCGGGAAATGTCCTGTTGCATACATGCAGCCTGTATGTTAATTAAAGAAACATACAGATTGTATGATATAGCAGGAGCGAGGAAAAGCCATGAAATCGACGAGCTATTACCCGGTCATCATGACGGCTGACGTTGCCGCCACTGCCGCCTTCTACATCGATCACTTCCGTTTCCAGGCGCTCTTCACCAGCGACTGGTATGTGCATCTGCAATCGATCGAGGACGAACATGTGACGCTTGCCGTGCTCGACTACCGCCACGAGACGATCCCCGAAGAGGCGCGCGCGCCCACCCGCGGTCTTCTCCTGAACTTCGAGGTCGAGGATCCCGATCGCATCTATGCGCAGGCGCTTGCCTCCGGCCTGCCGATCCTGAAGACCTTGCGCGATGAGGATTTCGGCCAGCGTCATTTCATCACGGCCGATCCGAATGGCGTGCTGATCGACATCATCAAGCCCATTCCCCCGAGTGCCGAATTCGCCGCCGCCTATGACGAAAGCGCGCTTCCTACGGCGTGAAGCCGCCCGCACGCGTCTTTTGTCTTCCAAATGGCCGGAAAACCGGTATTAACGAACACCGGCCATCACGGAGACCGGACGAGGTTCATGACAAAATACGACGTGCTGACGATCGGCAACGCCATCGTTGATATCATCGCGCGCTGCGACGATGCCTTTCTCAATGAAAACGGCATCATAAAGGGCGCCATGAACCTCATCGATGCCGAAAGAGCCGAGTTGTTGTACTCGCGCATGGGCCCGGCGGTCGAAGCCTCCGGCGGCAGTGCCGGCAATACGGCGGCGGGCGTTGCCAGCCTCGGCGGTCGTGCCGCCTATTTCGGCAAGACCGCGAGCGACCAGCTCGGCGAGATCTTCGCCCACGACATTCGCGCCCAAGGCGTCTATTTCCAGACGAAGCCGCTCGAAAGCGTGCCGCCGACCGCGCGCTCGATGATCTTCGTCACCGAGGACGGCGAGCGCTCGATGAACACCTATCTCGGCGCCTGCGTCGAACTCGGCCCCGAGGACGTGGAGCCCGAGGTCGTCGCCCAATCCAAGGTCACCTATTTCGAAGGGTATCTCTGGGATCCGCCGCGCGCCAAGGACGCCATTCGCGAGACCGCGCGGATCGCCCATGCAAACGGCCGCGAGACCGCGATCACGCTGTCCGACAGCTTCTGCGTTCACCGCTATCGCGACGAGTTCCTGGACCTCATGCGTTCCGGCACGGTCGATATCGTCTTTGCCAACAAGCAGGAAGCGCTGGCACTTTACGAGACCGAGGATTTCGATCTGGCGCTGGAGAAGCTGTCGAAGGATTGCAAGCTCGCCGCCGTGACGCTCAGCGAAGAAGGTTCGGTGGTCGTGCGTGGAGAAGAGCGGGTTCGTGTCGGCGCAACGCCGATCGCCCAGGTGGTCGACACGACAGGTGCTGGCGACCTCTATGCCGCGGGCTTCCTACATGGCTACACGACGGGGCGTTCGCTGGAAGACTGCAGCAAGCTCGGCAATCTTGCGGCCGGCATTGTTATCGGCCAGATCGGGCCACGGCCGATGGTTTCGCTGGAAACGGCTGCCAAGCAGGCTGGTCTCGCCTGATCCGACCCCAATTGATTTTGGTTAAAGACGGGCGCGGCCTTACTTGAAGGCCTCGCCCGGATAGGCGCCCCAGATTTCGCCCTGCGCGATCCAGCCTTCGACGCCTTGCGCTTCGGCATGGCACCAGTCGCCATTGCACTCGCCGACTTTCACGATGACACCGGGCTCCATGCGGGCGACGATCGGGGAATTGCCCTGCGCGTCGCGGCGCATGTTGACGAAGACGCCTTCGCCCTTGCCGCGCATCCAGGGGGCTGCGACGGCCGTGCGGTCGCCGGAGAGCAGCGCCTGGTTCACCCAGCCTTCAGTGCCGTCGGCGTCGCGGATGCGGCGCCAGTTATCGTATTCCTGGATGATCTCGACCGGCACGCCCGGCTTCATGTAGCGGAAGGCGACCGCGTAATCGACGCTCGGGCCGATCCTCAAATTGACGCTCTTGGATTTCAGGCTGACGAAGCGCGGCAGCGGCAGCCCGCTGGCGCCCTTGGCGGCCTGAGCGTAAGCCGCCGACGTCATGATCGCGGCGCCAAGGCAGGCGGCGATCAACGAGAGCGAGAATCTGGAAATGACGTGACGCATGACGAAGCCCATATTCCGTGGCACTAGCTTTTGCAGGCGCAGTTCACTTGAGGCCCATGGGTCGGGCGGAAATCGCGAGGACGACGACGCGAGTTTTGTTTGTCTTCCCGGTGGGGTCTGGTAGAAATTGCGGCTACAGGGAGAAAGTATCGCCCAACTTGGTTAAGGACCCGTCAACAAGGCCCGTCGCAGCAATGACAAGCAAGAAGAAGCCCACGGTCTACATCACCCGCAAATTGCCAGACATCGTCGAGACGCGCATGCGCGAACTCTTTGATGCGGAGCTGAACATCGACGATACGCCGCGCAGCCAGCCGGAGCTTGTGGCCGCGGTCAAACGCGCTGACGTGCTGGTGCCGACGGTGACCGATCGCATCGACGCGGCGCTTATCGAGCAGGCCGGCCCGCAGCTGAAGCTGATCGCGAGCTTTTCCAACGGCGTCGACAACATCGATGTCGATGCCGCCGCCCGCAAGGGCATCACCGTCACCAACACGCCCAACGTGCTGACGGAAGACACAGCCGACATGGCGATGGCGCTGATCCTTGCGGTGCCGCGCCGGCTTGCCGAAGGTGCGCAGATCCTGACCGACCGCAAGGGCGAATGGGCCGGCTGGTCGCCGACATGGATGCTCGGCCGCCGCATTGCCGGCAAGCGCATCGGCATCGTCGGCATGGGCCGGATCGGGACGGCTGTTGCCCGCCGCGCCAAGGCCTTCGGCCTTTCGATCCACTACCACAACCGCCACCGGGTGAAGGCGGAAACCGAGGAGATGCTGGAGGCGACCTATTGGGATAGCCTCGACCAGATGCTCGCCCGCGTCGACATCGTTTCGGTCAACTGCCCGTCGACGCCGGCGACCTATCATCTGCTGTCCGCCCGCCGGCTCGCCCTGATGCGACCGGACAGCTACATCGTCAACACCGCCCGCGGCGGCATTATCGACGAGACGGCGCTGATCAAGTGCCTGCGTGAAGGCAAGATTGCCGGCGCCGGCCTCGACGTCTTCGAGAACGAGCCAGCGGTCAATCCGAAGCTGATCAAGCTTGCCGGCGAAGGCAAGGTCGTGCTCTTGCCGCATATGAGTTCGGCCACGCTCGAAGGCCGCATCGACATGGGCGAGAAGGTGGTGATCAACATCCGCACCTTCTTCGACGGCCACCGTCCGCCGGACCGGGTTCTGCCGGGCCGCGACTGATCGCGAAACGCCGCACGATCCTGTCGTGCGGTCGCGGATCTGCTTGGCTGACGTTCGAAAACTAAAGCGCCTTGCGCATCTCGATCGCCGTCGGCCGGGTAAATCCGGGATGGCACATCGTGTCGCTCTGAACGAAGCCCCAGGCGGCAAAAGCGCGGTGGTTGTCGGCGAGTTCGACGCGGGTCAGCAGTCTCAGCGCCGGAAGTTTCAGCGCACGCGCCGTCGCTTCGGCTTCAGCGAGCAGCATTCGGCCGATGCCCTTTCCTTGCGTCTCAGGCGCGACGGCAAGCTTGCCGATATAGAGGCAATCGTCCTCGGGTTTGCAGAAGATGCAGCCGACCAGCCGCTCGCCATCGCTGACGCCGAAGGCGATCTCGTCGGCAATCTTGTCGCGCAGCGATTCGATGTTCAACGCATGCGCCGACGAGGGCGGGTCGATCCGCCCGTCCATGTAGGAGAAGGCGCCAAGGATCAGGGCCAACAGTTCCTCGTGCCGGTCGAATGCTTCGTCGATACGAAAGATCTGCACCATCGCTATGCCCTCTTGCGGTAACGGATGGTGTTGAACTGTGCCGTCAGCGCGTCGTACATCAAGAGCCGCCCGACCAGCGGTTCGCCAAAGCCGGCAATCACCTTGATCGCCTCCATGGCCTGCAGCGTGCCGATGACGCCCGTCAGCGCGCCGACGATGCCGGCCTCGGCGCAAGAAGGCACGACGCCGGCCGGCGGCGGCTCGGGAAAGAGATCGCGGTAGGAGGGGTTCGGTCGTCCATCGGGGCCGGCGCTATAGGGCATAAGCACCGTCAGCGAACCGTCGAAGCGGCCGACGGCGCCGGTCACCAGCGGAATGCCGACCGCTGCCGCCGTATCGGCGGCGAGGGAGCGGGTATCGAAATTGTCCGAGCCGTCGATCACCAGATCGTACTGCCGGAAAAGCGCCTCGGCATTGTCGGCGTTGAGGCGCAGCCTGTGTTCGTCGACGCAGACATGCGGGTTGAGCGATGTGATCGCCTCGGCGGCCCGCTCGACCTTGGCGCGGTCGATGTCTTCGGTACGGTGGATGATCTGCCGCTGCAGGTTGGAAAGCGCGACCGCATCGTCGTCGACGATGCCGATCCGGCCGATGCCGGCGGCGGCAAGATAGACAAGCACCGGAGCGCCGAGGCCGCCGGCCCCGATCACCAGCACGCGGGCTACCTTCAGCCGTTGTTGCCCCGCGCCGCCGATTTCCGGCAGCACGATATGACGGGCGTAACGGGTGATCTCCGATTGGTCGAGCTTGTTCTCACCGGTCATGGCAATCCTCCTCGGTGACTTCTGCTTATCCCGTAACGCTGCCATGCGAAACGGTCAGGAAGCGGCCGCGTTCGCCGAGCGCCTCAAACATCGATTGGTCCGTCCCGGTCATGAAGGCCTGGCCGCCAAGGCCGTCGACGAGATCGAACAGAGCCGCGCGCCGGTTGACGTCGAGATGGGCGGCGATCTCGTCGAGCAGCAGGATCGGCGCGTGGCCGGTCATGTCGCCGACGAGGCGCGCATGCGCCAGCACCAGGCCGACGAGCAGCGCCTTCTGCTCCCCGGTCGAGCAGCGTGCTGCCTCCATGTCCTTCTCGCGGTGACGCACGAGCAGGTCGCTCCGGTGCGGCCCGTCGAGCGTGCGCCCCGCCGCGGCGTCGCGCGGACGTCCATCACGCAGCATCGTCAGATATTGTTCTTCCAGATCATAGGCCGGACGATGGCCCTCGTCGTCGAGAAAGCCCGACAACGCCAGGCGCGCCGACGGAAAGACGCTCTCGTCGACAGTGCGCTCGACCAGCGCCGTCAACAGACCGAGCATTTCCTGCCGCGCCAGCGCCATGGAGACGCCGAGACCGGCCATTTCCTTTTCGATCGCCGTCAGCCAGGAAGGGTCCGGGCGGAATTCACCGAGCAGCCGGTTGCGACTGCGCATCGCCCGGTCGAATTCGCTGGCGCGACGGCCGTGCTCCGGATCGAGCGACAGCACAAGACGATCGAGGAAACGCCGCCGGTCGGCCGAAGGCCCGGTAAAGAGCCCATCCATCGATGGCGTCAGCCAGAGGACGCGCAGGTGATCGGTCAGTTCGTCGACGGTCGCTGCCGGTGTTCCATTCAGCCGCAGCCGCCGGGATTGCCCTTCCGTGACGCCGGCAGTCCCGGTGCCGATCTCGACGGTTCCCTCCATGCCCTCGACTTCCGCAAAGACCGAGAACCCGTCGCCGGCACCGACCCGGGTCACGTCCGCATAGGCTGCGCGCCTGAGGCCGCGGCCGGGCGAAAGGAAAGAGACGGCTTCCATGAGGTTGGTCTTGCCGGCGCCGTTCTCCCCCGTCAGCACCACATGGCGCTGATCGAGCTCAAGCGAGAGGGCCGCATAGTTGCGGAACTCCGTAAGCTTCAGGCGGTTGAGAAAGACCTTGTTTGGCATCGGCAGTCCGGATTCGACGTTGGGCGCAGCTAGGACGAAAGCGCCTGCCAAGGCAAGGCGAAATGGGACGCGTCGCCATATCGTGCAAGATAGGCCGATATCGACAGGGGAAAGGCGACAAACCCCTTTGATTCGGTGCTTTTCATAAAGGACCTAGTGAAATATGACAGCCGCATGACAATCCACAGATGGATATACGTGTGATGCTGGCCTGGTTCCGCAAACTTCTTCCCCGCGAGGATCGCTTCTTCGACCTCTTCGCAAAACATTCGCGCACCGTCGTCGGTGCTGCCGATGCGCTCGACAAGGTTCTCGCTGGCGGCGACGATCTGGAAAAACACTGCGACCGGATCGTCGCGCTCGAGGATGAGGCGGACCACATCACCGCCGAGGTGCTGCTGGCCGTGCGCCGGTCCTTTATCACGCCCTTCGACCGCGGCGACATCAAGGATCTGATCCAGTCGATGGATGACGCCATCGACATGATGCACAAGACCGTCAAGACGATCCGCCTTTACGAACAGAAGAGCTTCGATCCCGGCATGCGCGAAATGGGCACCACGGTCGTCAAGGCCGCGCACCTGATCGCCGAGGCCATTCCGCTGCTCGATCGGATCGGCGCCAATCACGACCGCCTGATCGCGATCGCCGAAGAAGTCACCCGCATCGAGGGCCGCTCCGACGAACTGCACGAACAGGGCCTCAAGGACCTGTTCCGCCGCCACGGCGCCAGCAACCCGATGGCCTATATCATCGGCAGCGAGATCTATGGCGAACTCGAAAAGGTGGTCGACCGCTTCGAGGACGTCGCCAATGAAATCAGCGGCATCGTGATCGAGAACGTCTGATGGATGCGACGCTCGCCTTTCCGTTGCTCGTCGGGCTGATCGGCATCGCGCTGTTCTTCGACTTCCTGAACGGTCTGCACGACGCCGCCAACTCGATCGCGACGATCGTCTCGACACGGGTGCTGAGACCGCAGTACGCGGTCATGTGGGCGGCCTTCTTCAACTTCATCGCCTTCCTGTTCTTCGGCCTGCACGTGGCCGAAACGCTGGGCAAGGGCATCATCGATCCCGGTATCGTCACGCCGCTGGTGATCTTCTCGGCCCTGATCGGCGCGATCGTCTGGAACATCGTCACCTGGCTCTTCGGCATCCCCTCGAGCTCGTCGCATGCGCTGATCGGCGGCCTCGTCGGTGCCGGTCTTGCCAGCACCGGTTTCAGCTCCATCGTCTGGACCGGACTTCTGAAGACCGTTGGCGCCATCTTCATGTCGCCGGCGATCGGCTTCTTCCTGGCGCTGCTCCTGGTGCTGATCGTTTCCTGGATCTTCGTGCGCCAGACGCCCTTTGCCGTCGACCGCACCTTCCGGGTGATGCAGTTCATCTCGGCCTCAATGTATTCGCTCGGCCATGGCGGCAACGACGCGCAGAAGACCATGGGCATCATCGCGGTGTTGCTCTACTCGCAGGGCTATCTCGGCTCGGAATTCTACGTGCCGTTCTGGGTGGTGATCACCTGCCAGGCGGCGATCGCGCTCGGCACGCTGTTCGGCGGCTGGCGGATCGTGCATACGATGGGGTCGAAGATCACCAAACTCAACCCGATGCAGGGCTTCTGCGCCGAAACCGGCGGGGCGATCACGCTCTTTGCCGCCACCTGGCTCGGCATCCCGGTCTCGACCACCCACACCATCACCGGCGCGATCATCGGCGTCGGCGCGGCCCGCCGGGTCTCGGCCGTCCGCTGGGGGCTTGCCGGCAACATCGTGATTGCCTGGTTCATCACCATGCCGGCCGCGGCGGCGATTTCGGCGCTCGCCTACTTCACCATCGATCTCTTGTTCTGATCGATGCGGAAATCGCCTCCCGCCTGCTTATGAGGCGGGAGGCGACTATCATTTCGAGACCCGAGGTGCGGGGCTGTTCTGCCCGCCCTGGTGCAAGGTCAGGCTTTCGGCACGGTCGCCCTTGAGCGTGAAGCTGATCTGGGCATCGATGAGCTTCGTAAAGAAGCGGTGCTCGGCCTCCGGAAGGATTTCGAGCCGATCCTGCCCGGTCGCCTGGGCAAAAAGGCTTTCACCATCCCGAAAGATCGTAAGTTCGAAATCCGGAGCCAGCCTGTAGGTGCCGATATAGGCATCATAGCGCGCCGGATCGATCGCTATGGCCGTGCGTTTGACGATTGGCGGCGCGAGCGGCGCGCTGCGATTGAGCAGATGGCGGCCGATGTCGTCGACGCCGACGTCGGTCGACGCATTCGACAGGGCGACCACGCCGACACCCGTCGACGGACGGTAGCCGACGAAGGATCGGTAACCGCCGGTGCCGCCATTGTGCCAGATGAACTGCTCGTCGCCCTTGCCCGAGACGACCCAGCCGAGCGCCTGCTGATCGCGATCGCCGTTGCCGATCGGCTGGCGGGTCGCCAGCAGAGTGGTGAAGGCGGGAGCGAGCGGCGATGCCGTCTTTCCCATGGCCGCCTCGAGGAAAAGCAGGAGATCGTCCACGGTCGAGCGGAGGGCGCCTGCGCCCTGCAGAACGTCGAGATCCCAGTCGCTGACCGGCTCCAGGGCCGCGTCGTGGCCCGTTGCCCGGCGTTCGGCCCAGTCGGGTCGCGACGTGATGGCCGTATCCTTCATGCCGAGGGGAAGGGCGATGCGGCTGATGATGAGGTCTTCATAGGAGAGCCCGGCCTTCAGCGCGATCGCGTGGCCGAGAAGCCCGGCGCCGAGGTTGGAGTATTCATGCTCGACGCCGGGGCGGCGCTGCGGCTTGTGGCTGGAGAGGAAGGCATAGAGCTTTGCCGCGTCGTAGCCGGCATAGGGATTGCTCATGTCGGCCGGCACCATATTGCTGGGCAGCCGCGGCAGGCCGGACATGTGCGTTGCGAGGTCGCCGAGCGTGATCGGCGTCTGCTTGTCCTCGGGCATGATCACGCGCTCGGGCAGAAGCGTGACCACAGGTGTGCCGAGGCTGAGCGTGCCTTGCTCCATCGCATCGGCCAGCAGCAGCGCGGTAAAGACCTTGGTGATCGAGCCGATCTCGAACACCGTCTGCCCGTCGACGGCGCGCGGATCGCCTTTGGCCGGATGGCCATGCGCGATGACGCGCCGGCCATTGGCATCGATGATACCGACGACGATACCGACCGACTGCTGCTGCTTGTCGATTCGGTCGGCCAGGATCTCCTGAATTTCTGCGTCGGTGGGCGGGGGAAGCGGACTTGCGTGAGCGTTGGTGCCAAGCGCCATAAGGACGATCCAGTTCAGAAAGCGGTTCCGCATGAGAGATAGGAATCCAGTTTTCGGTTGTCAGGGGATGCGCTGATGATGCCAGCCGGTTTCGGTCAAGCCTTGGTCAAGACTTGATCGGCGATCGGCGCGATACCGTCGCCCGCAACGATTGTGCCGGGATTGCGGAAACCGTCACGGATCCCAATAGGGCGGATCGCCGAAGGCTGCCTTGAGGTGCTGGGCGATGGCTCTGAGCTTGGTGGAGGCGCGCCGGCCCTCCGGGTGCGCCATGTAGATGAACTCTGGCTCTGGACTGAGCCCGACGTCGATCTCGTTCAATAGCCCTTCCCGCACGGCCGGACCGGCGATGAAGGCGGGCAACAGCGCGATGCCGAGCCCGGCGACGGCGGCGTCGTGCAGCATGTCGCCATTGTTCATGCCAAGCGCCAGGCGGGCACGCACGACCGTCGCCCCGCCGGGCCCTTCGAAGCGCCAGTCGGCAGCACCGCGATTGGTGTAGAAGATGCCCCGATGGCCTTCGAGTTCGGCAAGCGACGCGGGCGTGCCGTGCCGATCGAGATAGCCGGGCGCGGCGACCAGCAGGCGCCGACTTCTGGCAAGCTTCCACACGACCAGGCGCGAATCGGCGATCACCCCATGGCGCACGATCGCATCGTAGCCTTCGGAGGCGGCATCGACCCGCCGGTCGTCCAGGTCGAGCGTCAGCTCGATCTCCGGGTGTTGGGCCAGGAAGGGATAGAGCGCCGGGCCGAGATGCCTTCGGCCGAAGCTGACGGGGGCTGCGATCCGAAGCGGTCCCGTCAGCAACCCGCGGCGTTCGGCAAGATCATCGGCGGCGGCCTGCACTTCGCCGATGATCCGGATGGCGCGCTCGCGAAAGGCAATGCCATCCTCCGTGAGCGTCAGCTTGCGTGTGGTGCGGTGGAGAAGCGTGGCGTTGAGCCCGCGTTCCAGTTCTGCCACTCTCTCGCTGACGACGGATTTGGACAGCCGCAGGCGACGTGCCGCCTCGCTGATCGAGCCGGCTTCGGCCACGGCGACAAAGGCAGCTATTCCTTCGATCTTCATCATCGTTCGGTTTTTCCGAATTCGAGTTCCATGATTGGGAGACTAATCCGAACGACCGTTTTCCGCCATATCTGTGGGCATCGAAGGACGGCCAATCGATCAGGCCTCCTCCTCAACCCAGCAAGAGGATTTCATCATGTCACGTTTGGAGAACAAGACGGCGCTCATCACCGGCGGCACCAGCGGCATCGGTCTCGAAACCGCCCGCCAGTTCATTGCTGAAGGCGCACGTGTTGCCGTCACCGGCACCAACCCGAAGAACATCGCGGAAGCCCGAACCGTCCTTGGCGAGGCCGCGCTTATCATCGAGGCCGATGCCGGCAATGTCGCCGGCCAGGCGGCCGTTGCCGAAAAGATCCGTGCCGCCTTCGGCACGCTCGACATCCTGTTCGTCAATGCCGGCATCGCCAAGCTGCAGCCGGTCGAGCAGTGGGACGAGGCAAGCTTCGACCGCTCGATCGCCATCAACGTCAAGGGCCCGTATTTCCTGATTCAGGCGCTGCTGCCCGTATTCTCGAAGCGCGCCTCGGTCGTGCTCAACACCTCGATCAACGCCCATATCGGCATGCCGACCTCCAGCGTCTATGCGCTGACCAAGGCGGGCCTGCTGTCGCTCGCCCGCACGCTTTCGGGTGAACTCATCGGTCGCGGCATCCGGGTCAATGCCGTGAGCCCCGGCCCGATCCGCACGCCGCTCCATGACGGCCACGCCCCGACGCCCGAGGAGAACAAGCAGGTGGTCGACGCGATCGCGGCGCAGATCCCGCTCGGCCGCTTTGGCGACGCGAGCGAGATTGCCAAGGCCGTGGTCTTCCTCGCCTCCGACGAAGCCACCTTCACCGTCGGCGCCGAACTGATCGTCGATGGCGGCATGGCGACGCTCTAGGACGGGCGCCGATAAAAGGCGCAAATGCCTGATCATCCCAGCACCGCGGGTCTGACCGACCCGCGGTGCTGTCGTGTTCCCGTCTCTGACCATTGCCCGCCGTTGGCATCGGCGACGGAGAAGAGTATATTTTTCAACTCTAATAAAAGGCATCCGTTTGCGCGAATACGCGAGACGAACACCGATCAGATCCCAGGAGGAGACGATGACGAGTGTCAGATGGATGATGAAGGGGCGTGAGTTCATTCATTGCAATTGCGCCTATGGCTGCCCCTGCCAGTTCAATGCCCTGCCGACCCAAGGCCATTGCAGCGCCGTTGGCGCCTTCGAGATCGAGGAAGGTTATCACGGCGACACGCGGCTCGATGGGCTTCGCGGCGGCCTGATCGCCGCCTGGCCAGGCGCGATCCATGAGGGCAGGGGGCAGGTGGTGCCGATCGTCGATATCCGCGCATCGGACGAGCAGCGCGGCGCGCTGCTGCGCATCATGAGCGGCGAGGATACGGAGCCCGGAGCGACCTTCTTCCAGGTCTTCGCGACCACCTTCGAGACCATGCATGATCCGGTCTTTGCCGAGATCGATCTCGAGGTCGATATCGGTGCTCGAACGGCGCGGCTGGAGGTGCCGGGCTGGCTTGTCGCGCGCGGTGAGCCGATCCTCAATCCGGTGACCGGCATGGCTCACCAGGCACGCATCAATCTGCCTCACGGTTTCGAATACGATCTTTGCGAGGTCGGACGCGGATGGGCCGATACGAAAGGGCCGCTGACTTTGGCGCTTGCGGATTCGCATGCCCATTTCGCCCGGATGCATTTGACCGAAAGCGGCGTGATCCACTGACGCCGATGGGAGACACGGCGCTCGAAACCCTACTCAGACGTGACCGCGTCGTCGTCGTGGCGGCGTTGGTTACCCTGACGGCGGTCAGTTGGCTCTATGTCCTGTGGCTGGCGTCGGTCATGGACATGGCTGCTCCCCCGGTTCCCTCCGGCAGCATGGATATGGGCTCCGGCATGGACATGGATATGCCCATGGAGATGCCAATGACCATGGGCGCGCAGGAGGGCTCGATGGCATCGATGGCGGGCACGGTTGCCGCTCCCTGGACCGTCACGACCTTCGCCTATGCCTTCGTCATGTGGGCCGTGATGATGGTCGGCATGATGGTGCCGTCGGCGACGCCGATGATCCTGCTCTATGCCCGCGTCGGCCGCCAGGCGGCACAACAGGGCAAGCCCTTTGCCGCCACCGGTTTCTTTGCCGTCGGCTACCTGTCGGCGTGGCTCCTGTTCGCGCTCGTCGCCGTTCTCGGGCAATGGCTGCTCGATCGCGCCCTGTTGCTCACGCCGGCACTTGCAAGCGCCAGTGGGTTTCTCAGCGGCATCGTGCTGGTCGCTGTCGGCCTGTTCCAGTTCACGCCGCTCAAGGATCGCTGTCTTAGCCAGTGCCAGGCGCCGCTGCTTTTCATCCAGAACCACGGCGGCTTTCGTCGCGAGGCGGGCGGCGCCTTTGGCCTCGGTGTGCGGCACGGGCTTTATTGCGTCGGCTGCTGCTGGGCGCTGATGGCGCTGCTGTTCGTCGGTGGAGTGATGAACGTGCTGTGGATCGCTGCCATCGCCATCTTCGTTCTGGCGGAGAAGGTGGTGCCCGGCGGCAGGGTCCTGTCCCGCATCGCCGGGGTAGCGCTCGTTTTGACCGGGCTTTGGCAGCTCGTGGCCTTGCTCTGAAACAGAAGCGCCGCGCAACCGTTTCCGGCGCGCGGCGCTCTATAATGCGTCGGGCTTGAAGCCTTAGTCGCTCAGCGTATCGAAGAAATCCTTCATCCGGGCAAAGAAGCCGGTCGATTCCGGGTTGTTGTCCTTGGACGAGATCTGCTCGAATTCCTGCAGCAGTTCGCGCTGGCGCTTGGTCAGCTTCTGCGGCGTTTCGATCTGAATCTGGATGTAGAGGTCGCCCGATTGCGCCGAACGCAGCACCGGCATGCCCTTGCCCTTCAAGCGGAACTGCTTGCCGGCCTGGGTGCCCTCGGGAACGGTCACGCGCGACTTGGTGCCGTCGAGCGTGGTGACGTCGAACTTGCCGCCAAGGGCAGCCGTCGTCATCGAAATCGGCACGCTGCAATAGAGATCGGCGCCGTCGCGCTGGTAGAACTCATGCGGCCTGACCGAGAGGAAGATGTAGAGGTCGCCCGCCGGTCCGCCGCGAAGCCCGGCTTCGCCTTCGCCCGAGAGGCGGATGCGGGTGCCGTCCTCGATGCCGGCCGGAATGTTGACCGAGAGCGTGCGCTCTTCAGTGACGCGGCCCTGGCCGTGGCACTTGCCGCAAGGATCCGTAATCGTCTGGCCGCGGCCGCCGCAGGTGGGGCAGGTGCGTTCGATCGAGAAGAAGCCTTGAGCGGCGCGCACGCGGCCGGAGCCGTGGCAGGTGCCGCAGGTCTTGGGGCTGGTGCCGGGCTTGGCGCCGGAGCCGGTGCAGACGTCGCAGGTGATCGAGGTCGGAACCCGGATCTGCGCCGTCTTGCCGCCGAAAGCTTCCTCGAGCGAAATCTCCATGTTGTAGCGAAGATCGGCGCCGCGCTCGCGACCGCCCGATGAGCGCCGCTGGCGCCCGCCGCCCATCATCTCACCGAAGATGTCTTCGAAAATGTCGGAGAAGCCGCCGGCAGCGCCACCGCCGCCGAAGCCGCCACCCATGCCGCCCTGCTCGAAGGCTGCGTGACCGTAACGGTCATAGGCCGCGCGCTTCTGCGGGTCCTTGAGCATCTCGTAGGCTTCGTTGATTTCCTTGAAGGTCTTCTCCGCTGCCGCGTCGCCGGGGTTCTTGTCCGGATGATACTTCATCGCGAGCTTGCGGAAGGCGCTCTTCAGCTCCTTTTCGTCGGCGTTCTTGGCAACACCAAGCGTTTCGTAGAGATCACGTTTCATTCGTAGAAGATTATCCTGTTGGCAAGCCAGCGCGATGGCTCGGCGGCTGCCCGTTTACCTTGCCACCGATTTAGTAAACCTTGAAGCGCGATACCATAGCCCGAACGGCGGTAGATACGGTTTTTTGTCGGAAAAGGTACGTTTGCGGCAAGTCATGGTGCCGATCGCCGATATTGCGCGCCGAGACGGACGACACCGGCAACAAAAAAGCCCGGGCGAACCCGGGCTTCTTCGTCTGTTTGAAGGGCGACTTAGGCCGAACGCTTGCGATCGTCTTCGTCGTTGACTTCTTCGTAGTCGGCATCGACGACATCGCCGTCACGGGCAGCGTCGGCGGCTGCATCCGCATGGGCGGCTTCCGTCTGCTGCGCTTCGTAGATCGCCTGGCCGAGCTTCATGGACACTTCCATGAGCGTATTGGTCTTGGCCTTGATGTCTTCGGCGTCCGGCTCGGACGCTTCGACGGCGGTCTTCAGCGCGGCAATCGCGTCGGAGATCGCGTTGCGGTCGGTTTCCGAAACCTTGTCGCCGTAATCCTTCAGCGACTTCTCGCTGGAGTGGATCAGGCTTTCGGCCTGGTTCTTGGCTTCCACGCCTTCGCGACGCTTCTTGTCGACTTCGGCGTTGGCTTCGGCGTCCTTGACCATCTTTTCGATGTCGGCGTCGGAGAGGCCGCCAGATGCCTGGATGCGGATCTGGTGTTCCTTGCCGGTGCCCTTGTCCTTGGCCGAAACCTGCACGATGCCGTTGGCGTCGATATCGAAGGTCACTTCGATCTGCGGCATGCCGCGCGGTGCCGGCGGAATGCCGACGAGGTCGAACTGGCCGAGCAGCTTGTTGTCTGCAGCCATTTCGCGCTCGCCCTGGGAGACGCGGATCGTCACGGCCGACTGGTTGTCGTCGGCGGTCGAGAAGGTCTGCGACTTCTTGGTCGGGATCGTCGTGTTGCGTTCGATCAGGCGGGTGAAGACGCCACCGAGCGTTTCAATGCCGAGCGACAGCGGGGTGACGTCGAGCAGAAGAACGTCCTTGACGTCGCCCTGCAGAACGCCGGCCTGGATCGCGGCGCCCATGGCGACCACTTCATCCGGGTTCACGCCCTTGTGCGGCTCCTTGCCGAACAGCTGCTTCACGGTTTCCTGAACCTTCGGCATGCGGCTCATGCCGCCGACGAGAACGACTTCGTCGATCTCGGCAGCCGAGACGCCGGCATCCTTGAGGGCTGCCTTGCACGGCGCGACGGTGCGCTGGATCAGGTCGTCGACAAGCGCTTCGAACTTGGCGCGGGTCAGCTTCATCGTCAGGTGCTTCGGACCGGAAGCGTCAGCCGTGATGAACGGCAGGTTGATTTCGGTCTGCTGCGACGAGGACAGCTCGATCTTGGCCTTTTCCGCGGCTTCCTTCAGGCGCTGAAGAGCGAGCTTGTCGTTCTTCAGGTCGATGCCCTGTTCCTTCTTGAACTCGCCGGCGAGGTACTGGACCAGACGCATGTCGAAGTCTTCGCCACCGAGGAAGGTGTCGCCGTTGGTCGACTTCACTTCGAAGACGCCGTCGCCGATTTCGAGAACCGAGATATCGAAGGTACCACCACCCAAGTCGTAAACGGCGATCGTCTTGCCGTCCTTCTTGTCGAGGCCGTAGGCGAGCGCTGCCGCGGTCGGCTCGTTGATGATGCGCAGAACTTCGAGACCGGCGATCTTGCCGGCATCCTTGGTTGCCTGGCGCTGGGCGTCGTTGAAGTAGGCCGGTACGGTGATGACGGCCTTCTCGACCTTTTCACCGAGGTAGGATTCGGCCGTTTCCTTCATCTTCTGAAGGATCATGGCGGAGATCTGCGACGGGGAATAATCCGTGCCGTGCGCTTCGACCCAGGCGTCGCCATTGTCGGCCTTGGTAATCTTGTAAGGAACCATGTCCTTGTCTTTTTGCGTGGTCGGATCCTGGAAGGTCCGGCCGATCAGGCGCTTGATCGCAAAAAGCGTGTTTTCCGGATTGGTGACAGCCTGGCGCTTGGCCGGCTGGCCAACGAGACGTTCGCCGTCTTCGCTGAAGGCCACCATCGAGGGGGTCGTGCGCGCACCCTCGGCATTTTCGATCACCTTCGCGTCTTTACCGTCCATGACGGCGACGCAGGAGTTGGTCGTTCCCAGGTCAATACCAATAACTTTAGCCATGTCGTTCTCTCCTTGCAGCGGACTGTCGGAACCCGGTCAGGCATTCGTGAGACAGCCCCTAACGGGATGGTCTTTGGATTTCTTCGCAGCTTAGACTGCGCCGATGCGGCGTATATAAGGACCGGCGTTTCGGACTGCAAGGCATTCTGCGGGGCGTTTGGGGGCAAAAGCAAGCCCGGTATTTATCAGGCCCGAAATGGCTCACGCGCCGGAGCCTGCCCGCGGGCCGGATCCCCTGTAAAATCGCGGTTCAGGCGGGCTCAGCCTCCGGTCAGAATATCGAAAAGCGTGGTGCGGCGCGTGGCCCCGGTCGTCTGGCCGACATCGGCCGGCGGCACCATGCCGCCGTTGCCCTGGTCCGCCGTCTGGCCGCCCCACGGGGCGCCGCCCTGGTCGACCGGACGCTGCCCGACCGCAACGCCGCCATCAACGCCGACGGGTGCGTCCGGAAAGGCTTCCGGATCGCCGGACATCAGGTCGCCCGAAGGCGGCGCGGTGCCGTCGTCGAAGACCGGCTGCACGCCGGTCGTGCCGAACAGCGGCGACGGCGAGAGGCCCTCGTGGGCCGCCATCATGAAGTCGTGCCAGGCCTTGGCCGGCAGGCCGCCGCCGGTGACCTTCTTCATCGACTTGCCGTCGTCGTTGCCGAACCAGACGCCGGTCGTGAGATTCGAGGTGTAGCCGACGAACAGCGCGTCGCGGAAGGATTGCGTCGTGCCGGTCTTGCCGGCCGCTTCCCAGCCTTTCAGCTGCGCCTTTTTGCCTGTGCCCTTGGTCAGCACCCGCAGCAGCATCTGGTTCATTTCGCTGACGATCGCCGGATCGAGCACGCGGGGCGGGTTGTCGTAGGTGTTTTCGTAAAGCACGGTGCCGTCCGCCTTGGAAATGCGGCGGATCACGTGTGGCGTTGCCTTGAAGCCGCCATTCATGAACGGGGCATAGGCCGACGTCAGTTCGACGAGGCTCACTTCCGAAGTACCGAGCGCGATCGAGGCGTTCGCCTGCATCTCGGAATCGATGCCGAGGCGGTGCGCGACCTTGACGACGTTCGAGGGGCCGACCTCCATGACGAGCTGCGCGGCAATCGTGTTCAGCGAATTGGCGAGCGCATCGGCCAGCGTCACCTCGCCGCGGTATTTCTGGTCGTAATTTTCGGGTGTCCAGTTGCCGATCCGGACCGGGCCGTCGTTGCGGATCGACATCGGGGTACGGCCGATCTCCATGGCCGCGGCATAGACGAAGGGCTTGAAGGCCGAGCCCGGCTGGCGTTTGGCCTTGGAGGCGCGGTCGAACTGGCTCTCGGCATAGTCCTTGCCGCCGACGAGCGCCCGGATGGCGCCGGTGCCGTCGACCGAGACGAGGGCGGCCTGCGAGGCGTCGAGCTTCTTGCCGTCGGCGTCGAGCGTCGCGGCGATCACTTCCTCGGCCTTCTTTTCGAGATTGAGGTCGATGGTCGTGTCGATGACCAGGTCTTCCTTGATCTCGCCGATCATGCCCGGAAGCTGGTCCATCACCATGTCGGCGACATAGTGCTCGGCGCCCGACCAATAGCTCTTGGCCTTGGTCGGGGTCTGCGACATCGCCGTCTTGATTTCGCTGTCGGTGACGTAGCCCTCCTCGCGCATGGCGCCGAGAACGACCTGGGCGCGCTCTTCCGCCGCCTTCGGGTCGCGCGCCGGCGACAGGCGGGACGGTGCTTTCAAAAGGCCGGCGAGCAGGGCCGCCTCGCCGAGGTTCACGTCGCGCGCCGACTTGTTGAAGTAGCGCCGCGAGGCCGCTTCGACGCCATAGGCGTTGGAGCCGAAGAACACCCGGTTGAGATACATCGCCAGGATCTGGTCCTTGGAATATTTCTGCTCGAGCCAGAAGGCGAGCAGCACTTCTTGCACCTTGCGCTCCAGCGTGCGCTCCGGCGAGAGAAACAGGTTCTTGGCCAGCTGCTGCGTCAGAGTCGAACCGCCCTGGACCATGCGGCCGGTGGTGAGGTTCGTCAGCATGGCGCGGGCAAGACCGAGCGGATCGATGCCGAAATGCGAATAGAAGCGGCGGTCCTCGATGGCGATGACGGCCTGCGGAATATAGGGCGACATGTTTTCCAGCGACAGCGCTTCGCCGCCGGTGGTGCCGCGATTGGCGATGATGTCGCCGCTGACGGCAAGGATCTTGACGTTCGGCGGGCGCTCCGGGATCGACCAGCTTTCGGCGCTCGGCATGCGCGCGCCGTAGTAGAGCACAAGGCCGCCGACGCCCATGGCGCCCCAGATCCCAAGCACGATGCACCAGTAGAACAGGGTGCGGACAAGGCCGATAAGACCGCCCCCACCGGAGCCGCGACGTCCGCCGCCGCGCTTGCTTGCTGGCTTCTTCTTGCCGCTGCCTCTGCTGCTGTTTCCGGAAGGTTTGCTGCGGGGCGCCTTGCGGCTGGTGGTCACGCGGTCGCTGGCCTCGACGCGAAAATCGTCGTCGTCATCGTCCTCGTTTCCGCCGAACGATGGCTCGATCCGCTGTCCTGATCTGCCGCTTGCTGCCATGCCGTTTGATCTATCCCTCACCGCCCAGCGGTGGCCCTTGGCGCTATCGTTGCGGCCAATCGATTTCGACGGCGGTAACGGCGTCCCACGCCCATCCGCCACGGCGACCGGGTGAACTTTAAATGCGGCAATTTAAGGGGTGGTTAAGAAAGTCGTTGTGAAAAAGCCTGACGGTTCAAAACCTTGACGGTGGGCTCGCATACGCCCTCAAGTCCCGCCTGCACGCGCCGGTTCCTACTGGATGGAGGTCCGCAACGGTGTCGCTTCGACCGATGCCGTGGGGCTCACCGGATAGGGATCGGTGAAATCGTAGAGCCATTGGCTGAAGGGCAGGCGCAGCAGAACCCGCTTGCCCAGATGGTTCACGGCCACCTCCTCGCAGTCGGCCGCCGGGTAGGCCTGACGTCCGCACATGCCGAGCGGGCTGTCGACCAGGCGGAAGCCATGCCCCTGATAGACGAGCGCCGTCATTGACCTCAGCTTCAGGGAGCCGGGCGGCAGCACGACGAGACGCAGGCTGGCAAGCCAGGTCGCGAGTATCAGCACAACGATGAGCGCGGTCGGAATCTGGAGCAGCAATTTCATCTGAGCGCCTGCAATTACTGAGTGAAAATTTCTTATAAACTTACGTATAGTCGTATATCGAAAAAGCTGAATAAAAGGAAACATCCATCAGTGGTTGTGGTTTCCATGAAGTTACCGAGGCTCGGCTGGCCATCGGAGCGCCGCCTTGAGGCTGGGCATCAGGAAAGATGCCTCTCGACCCTGCCTTCCCTTCACGATTTTGTGCAGTGCAAAAATGATGTCTTGAAATTGTTGCGACGCATAATTATTATACGACTTATCGAAGCGCTGCACCTCCTCCCGCGGCGCCCGATGCGGATCGGCGGCACTCCTCCTCCCAGCTGTCGATCAAGTTCGAGAGCCCCGTGTACCTCCTCCCACACGGGGCTCTTTTCATTTGCGCTTACGGCCGTGGCTTTTTGCTCATCGGCACCCGTCGCCTCCCATATCTCCTGAGGTCATACGGATCGCCGGCGCCGCGCCGGACGATGGCCTATGCCGTTATCGATCACCTCGCGAATCCTGCTATGGCTTCGCCTCATTGTTATGTTCGGCTGCCGCCACGACAAAGGAGGACTGCCATGAAGCTTCGATCCACCGTCTTCGCCCTCGGCGCCTTTGCGGCCTTGAACGGCGAGGCTCTGGCGCAAGACAGCGTCGCCTATGTCGATGACCGGTCCGATGGGGCAGCGCTCGTGCGCTCGCTCTACAATGCCGTCAACCGCAAGGAATATGCCCGCGCCTATGGCTATTTCGGCGAATCGAAGCCTGTCGGCGGCTTCAAGGCCTTCACCCGCGGCTATGAGCGCACGGTGTCTGTCGAGATCAAGGTCGGCAAGGTGAAGACGGAGGCCGGGGCGGGCAGCATCTATTCCGCCGTTCCCGTCGCGGTGAAATCGATCGAGAAGCGGGGGCGGGTGCGGTTTTTCGCCGGCTGCTACGTCACCCGCATCATTAATCCGTCGCTGCAGGTGCCGCCGTTCACGCCCTACCAAATCGAAGCGGCGCGCCTGCACGAGGTGAAGGGGCCGCTCGAACAGGCGCTGCCGACGGTCTGCAACGCGCCCTGATAATGGACACGCGCCTCGCCTAGGGGAGGTCGCTTCCTTTCGGCTGGTGGCGCTCCGCCACGAACCGCGCCCGCTCGAACACCAGGATCACAACCAGTGCCAGGATGAAGGGGATGATCAGGTAGAGCAGCCGGAAGATCGCAAGCGCCGCAAGCACGGCCGCCGGATCCATTTCCGGCAAGGCGGCGATGAAGATCAGTTCCAGCACGCCGAGCCCGCCCGGCGCATGCGAAAGCAGGGCCGCGGAGAACGACGCGAGAAAGATGCCGAGAATGACGATGTAACCCGGATTGCCGGCTTCCGGCAGGGCGAAATAGATGATCCCGGCGGCGCCGATCAGCTCCACCGGCGCGACCACCAGCTGCCGGAATACGATCTTCGGCTTGGGGTAGTGCAGCTGGAACCAGCGGGTGCGGAACGACGGCAGCCCGACGAGGCTGCCGATGACATAGAGCCCGATGACGATGAGGATCAGCACGCCCGTGGTCAGCGACATTTCCACCGGCAGGAATTCGGCAAAACGTTCGATGATGTCGGGACGCATCAGCAGCACGACGGCCGATAGAACCAAGGTGCCGAGCGTGAAGGTGAAGGAGCAGAAGGCGACCAGCACGCCGACCTCGCCCGGGGAAAGCCCCTTGGAGCGATAGGCGCGGTAACGCACGACCGCGCCGGAGAACACCGAGGCGCCGAGATTGTGCGACAGCGCGTAGGTCGTGAACGAGCAGAGCGTGATGAACCAGAGTGAGATGCGGTGGCCGAGGTGGTCGAGTGCTAGCCGGTCGTAGGCCGCCAGCGCCGCATAGGCGAGCAGCGTCGAGCCGATCGCCAGAAGCCAGCTCTTCAGCGAAATCGCATTGAAGCTTGCGAGAAACTCGTCGAACGACAGGCCGCGCAGCTCATGGTAGAGCGCGTTGACCGAAAACAGGATCGCGAGAAGGCCGACGACGGGCCAGAAATAGGTCTGCAGCCGCTTCATGCCGGTGCCGCGATCGGTGCGAGGGCGTGGCAGGGGTGTTTCAAGGACACTTCCATTGCAGCGGCCGGAGGGATTCTCCGAGCGGAGACGATCTGTTTTCTGAGCCGCTTTGTCATAGCATCACGCCCGCAGCGCGACGCTTCGGTCCTTACCCTTGCCAACGATCCGATTTCCCTTTGTGATTTGTTTCACAAAAAGGAAGCACCTGAGACCCCGGAGGTCAAGGATTGACGGCCCGCCGACAGCGGAGAAACCGCCGGGAAACAGCGAAGGGGAAACGGTAAAGCGCGGGCATGGCGCCGATCGGGCAGCGATGCGTGCGCGTCGAAGCGGGGTTTGCGCGCAAGGGCTGCATCATCGGCGGCCGCGCAATCAAATCGAAAAAAGCCGTGGCGGAGGGCTTCGCCACGGCTTTCGGGTCAAATATGCGGGGCGGGATGCGCGGAAAACCGCGCCCCGTCCCGCACGGATCATCAGGCGGCGAGCGCGTCGAGGATGCGGATCCAGGAGCGGATGCCCTTGTGATAGGACTGCAGCTCGTACTTCTCGTTCGGCGAATGGATGCGGTCGTCGGAGAGCCCGAAGCCGACCAGCAGCGATTCCATGCCGAGCATCTTCTGGAAGTCGCCAACGATCGGGATCGAGCCACCCATGCCGATAATGACGGCCGGCTTCGGCCACTCGTCGGAAAGGGCCACCTTCGCGGTGTTGAGCAGCGGCGATTCGTACGGAAGGTGGATCGCCGGCGAGCCGCCATGGGCGTGGAACTCGACCGAGCAATCGGCCGGAACTTTCGAGCGCACATAGGCGCGGAACGCTTCGCGGATCTTTTCCGGGTTCTGGTTGCCGACAAGGCGGAAGGAAACCTTTGCCGAAGCCTCGGCCGCGATCACCGTCTTGAAGCCTTCGCCGGTATAGCCACCGGTGATGCCGTTGACTTCCGCGGTCGGTCGCGCCCAGGTCAGTTCCAGAACCGAGCGGTTCTTTTCACCCGACGGGATCGACAGGCCGATTTCGCCGAGGAACTTTTCTGCCGTCTGTCCCAGCGTTTCCCATGCAGCCTTGATCTGGGCCGGGGTCTCTTCGACACCGTCGTAGAAGCCCGGCAGCGTCACGCGGCTGTTTTCGTCATGAAGGCCGGCGAGAATGGTGGTGAGGATGCGGATCGGGTTGGCGGCAGCACCACCGAAGTAGCCGGAATGCAGGTCGCGGTCGGCAGCCCGGACGATGACCTCTTCGCCGACGAGGCCGCGCAGGCCAGCGGAGATCGCCGGCGTATCGCGGTCCCACATGCTGGTGTCGCACACCAGCGCATAATCGGCCTTGAGTTCGGCGGCATTGGCTTCGAGGAAGGGCTTCAGCGACGGCGAGCCGGACTCCTCCTCGCCTTCGAACAGGATGGTGACGCGGCAGGGCAGGGCGCCATGCACGTCCTTGTAGGCGCGCACCGCTTCGACGAAGGTCAGCAGCTGGCCCTTGTCGTCGGCCGTGCCACGGCCGGTGATCACCTTGCGGCCGGGCTCGATTTCCTTGATGCCGGGCTCGAACGGGTCGGTGTCCCAAAGGTTCAGCGGATCCACCGGCTGCACGTCGTAATGGCCATAGAACAATACATGCGGCGCATCGGGCTTGGCGCCGTCGTGTTGGGCGACGACCATTGGATGGCCGGGGGTGTCGCGCACCGATGCGGTGAAGCCGAGAGCGTTGAGCTCGGCCACCAGCCATTCTGCCGCCTTGCGGCATTCCGCCTTGAAGGCCGGGTCGGTCGAGATCGACTTGATGCGAACCAGGTCGAACAGCCGGTCGAGGCTCTTTGGCAGGTTGGCGTCTGCGCGTTCGAGAACGGGGGTGATGTCAGCCATCATGCATATCCTTGCTTCAAGTTTCGCCGGAACCTACTGCATGTGCCGCCAAAGCGAAATCGATTTGAGCGATTTTGGGCAGAGGTCTCAGGTGACGGTGAACGGAGAGCCTGGCGCCTTGGCAAGGGGAGTGCCGGGGCGCCCGGATCGGCGCGTCTGCCCCTGCTTTAGAACGGGCGCACGCCCGCTTTAAGCCAAATTTTTTGATGGAACGATCAGGCCGGGCGATGGCGCGTCAGGCGCGACTGTCGCCGCGTGCCACGCTGGCGAGCGCCATGCGCATATATTCGAGCATCAGTTCGCGCTCGAAATTCCTGAGGCCGGCAAGCAGCGACTGGTCGGCGGCGAGCGCTGCCTCCTTGGCGGCCGCCTCCATCTCCTTTGCCTTTTCGGTCAGGTAGATCTGCTGCGAGCGCTTGTCCTGCGGATGCTTGCGGCGCAGGATGAGCCCGTCACGCTCCATGCGAGCGAGCGTGTTGGCCATCGTCGCCTGTTCGATGTCGAGCCGATCGAGCAACTGTTTCTGCGTCAGGCCCTCTTCGGCCCAAAGCTCGAGCAGGATGGGAAACTGACCTGGCGCGAAACCAAGCTTCTGGCCGCGCTCGTGAAGCGCGCGCGAAAAGCTCTTCGCCAGCAGGCTGGCCAGGTAGGTCGCAGATTCCATACGATTGAAGGCCATGCCTATCGGTACGCCCGAACCGCCATGAAGACAAGTTACAATGCAGGCGATGGACCTTGAGACTGTCGGGGTTCACCGGGATTTGAGCGGAGGTGATCGGACGGCAGAAACAAAAAACCGTCACGGTGCGGAGGCGGCGCCGTGACGGTCTTTTGAAAACGGGACAAAGGCCCGGAGAGGGGGATAAGGCCTTTGTCCTCATCTGGTGCGGGCGGGGGACAGGCCAATCACCAGAAGACGGCATCACTCGGTGCCGTTGAGTAAGATTTGAGGATTCAAATGTGGCTTTTCAAGGATACCAGCGCTGAATCGGACATTACAAATACGTAACGTTTGCGTGAAGCTAAGTGGCCGCTTGCGGCACCTTCGGGCGCTCGATCCCAGGGCGAAATCGGCCCCCGTTTCCGCAATCCGCGGTGGCGATCCCGGCTACCGCGACCGGTGGAGAATGTAGTGTCTGGCGGGAAAACCGCAATGGACCTTTGGCTTGCCCCGCGCTATCCATTTGCCCATGAAAAACGGTGATCATCTCTTCCTCGTCGACGGCTCCGGATTCATCTTCCGGGCGTTCCACGCCATCCCGCCGCTCAACCGCAAATCCGATGGCCTTCCGGTCAACGCGGTATCGGGTTTCTGCAACATGTTGTGGAAGCTGCTCACCGATGCGCGCGACACGTCGGTCGGCGTTACGCCGACCCATTTCGCGGTTATCTTCGACTATTCGTCGAAGACCTTCCGCAACGCGCTCTACGATCAGTACAAGGCAAACCGCACGGCGCCGCCGGAAGATCTGATCCCGCAGTTCGGCCTGATCCGTCACGCGACCCGCGCCTTCAACCTGCCTTGCATCGAGAAGGAAGGTTATGAGGCCGACGACCTGATCGCCACCTACGCCCGGCTTGCAGAAGCCGCCGGCGCCGACGTCACCATCGTCTCGTCCGACAAGGACCTGATGCAGCTCGTGACCTCGAACGTGTCGATGTACGACAGCATGAAGGACAAGCAGATCTCGATCCCGGAAGTGATCGAGAAATGGGGCGTGCCGCCGGAAAAGATGATCGACCTGCAGGCGATGACCGGTGATTCCACCGACAACGTTCCCGGCATTCCCGGCATCGGCCCGAAGACGGCCGCACAGCTGCTCGAGGAGTACGGCGATCTCGAAACGCTGCTGGCCCGCGCCGGCGAGATCAAGCAGGTCAAGCGCCGCGAAAACATCATCGCCAATGCCGACCTCGCCCGGCTGTCGCGACAGCTCGTCGAACTCAAGACCGACACGCCGCTCGACGTTCCGCTGGAAGAGCTGAGCCTGGAGCCGCAGAACGGTCCGAAGCTGATCGCCTTCCTGAAGGCGATGGAATTCACCACGCTGACGCGTCGTGTCGCCGCTGCGACCGGCACGGACGCCGATGCCGTCGAAGCAGCCGCAGTGCCGGTGGAATGGGGCGCCGATGCGCGCGGCCCTGATCTCGACAAGGGCGATGGAGCGGAAAAGGTCAGCGAAGGCTCTTCCACCGCGGCTGTCGCCCGTGGCGAGGCCGCGGAAGCGGCCGCCGTCCTGTCGCGTGCCGCCGAAGCGAATGGCGCGGACGCGACGCCCGAGGCGCTCGCTGCCGCGCGCGCTGAGATCTTCGCCAAGGCGCCGATGGATCGGAGCGCCTATGTGACGATCCGCGACATCGCCACCCTCGACCGGTGGATATCGGACGCGCGCGAAGCCGGTGTCGTTGGCTTCGACACGGAAACGACCTCGCTCGATGCCATGCAGGCCGACCTTGTCGGCTTCTCGCTGGCGATCGCCGACCACAAGGCCGATCCGACCGGCGCCTCGATCCGGGCGGCCTATGTGCCGCTGATCCACAAGACCGGCGTCGGCGACCTGCTCGGCGGCGGGCTCGCCGAAAACCAGATCCCGGTCGCCGAAGCCTTGAGCCGGCTGAAGCGCCTGCTGGAGGACCCCTCCGTCCTCAAGGTCGCGCAGAACCTGAAATACGACTACCTCGTGATGAAGCGGCACGGCGTCACCGTCGAAAGCTTCGACGACACGATGCTGATGTCCTACGTCGTCGATGCCGGCAACGGCACCCATGGCATGGACTCGCTGTCCGAGCGCTGGCTGAACCACAAGCCGATCGCCTACAAGGACATCACCGGAACCGGCAAGTCGTCGGTGACCTTCGACTTCGTCGACATCGACCGGGCGACCGCCTACGCCGCCGAGGATGCGGACGTCACGCTGCGGCTCTGGCATATCCTGAAGGCCCGATTGGCCGCCAAGGGGCTGACGCGCGTCTATGAGCGTCTGGAGCGGCCCCTGGTTGACGTTCTGGCACGCATGGAAGACCGCGGCATCACCGTCGACCGACAGATCCTGTCGCGGCTTTCAGGCGAGCTCGCCCAGGGTGCGGCCGGTCTCGAGGACGAGATCTACAAGCTTGCCGGCGAAACCTTCACCATCGGCTCGCCGAAGCAGCTCGGCGATATCCTCTTCGGCAAGATGGGCTTTGCCGGCGGCTCTAAGACCAAGACCGGGCAATGGTCGACCTCGGCGCAGGTTCTGGAAGACCTCGCAGCCGAAGGGCACGAACTGCCGCGCAAGATCGTCGACTGGCGACAGCTGACCAAGCTCAAGTCCACCTACACCGATGCGCTTCCGGGCTTCGTCCATCCGCAGACGAAGCGCGTGCACACGTCCTACGCGCTCGCTGCCACGACCACCGGCCGCCTGTCGTCGTCCGACCCGAACCTGCAGAACATTCCGGTGCGCACCGCCGAAGGCCGCAAGATCCGCACCGCCTTCATCGCGACGCCGGGCCACAAGCTGCTCTCGGCCGACTACAGCCAGATCGAACTGCGCGTGCTTGCCCATGTTGCCGACATTCCGCAGCTGCGTCAGGCCTTTGCCGACGGCGTCGACATTCATGCGATGACCGCATCGGAAATGTTCGGCGTGCCGGTCGAGGGCATGCCGAGCGAAATCCGCCGGCGCGCCAAGGCGATCAACTTCGGCATCATCTACGGCATCTCTGCCTTCGGTCTTGCCAACCAGCTGTCGATCGAACGCTCGGAAGCCAGTGACTACATCAAGCGCTATTTCGAGCGCTTCCCGGGCATTCGCGACTACATGGAAGGCACCAAGGTGTTTGCCCGCGAGCACGGCTACGTTGAGACGATCTTCGGCCGTCGCGCGCATTATCCCGACATCCGCTCGTCGATCCCCTCGCATCGCGCCTTCAACGAGCGCGCAGCGATCAACGCGCCGATCCAGGGTTCGGCCGCCGACATCATCCGCCGTGCCATGGTCAAGATGGAACCGGCGCTTGCGGAGGCGAAGCTTTCGGCCCGCATGCTGCTGCAGGTGCACGACGAACTGATCTTCGAAGTCGAGGACGCCGAGGTCGAAAAGACCATTCCGGTCGTCGTCTCGGTGATGGAGAACGCCGCCATGCCGGCGCTCGACATGAAGGTGCCGCTGAAGGTCGACGCGCGCGCGGCGACCAACTGGGACGAGGCGCACTGATCCAGCCGTGCACACCGGGTTTTCTGATGGAATCCTCTCAGAAAACCTCAAAAGCCGGATGCGACGAATCTTGCAGCGCCCGGGGGCATTTCATGCTCCCGGGCGCCTTTCCATCAGGATGATAGAAAGCGTAAGCCGCCGCAGCCGGAACGATTGCCGGCGCGTTCAACTCCTCATAGGCAGCCCTAAGGAAGGGGCTGGAAGCCTCGTCCGAAACGGCTGCAATCGGAGGAGATCATGGCGCCGAAGACCTTCATTCTTGTCCTGTCCTGCGACGACAAACCCGGCATCGTCGCCGCCGTCACCACGGAACTTGCCGCCCTTGGCGCAAACATCGCCGAGAGCAACCAGTTTTGGGATACCAGGACCAACAGCTTCTTCATGCGCATCGCCTTTCAGGTTGCAGCGAGCGTTCAGGCCGGTGATGTCGAGCGCGCGCTTCGCCCGGCCGTCGAGCGTTTCCAGATGCGGACCACGCTCACGGATGCTGCGGTCAAACCGAAGATCCTCGTTCTCGTCTCCAGGTTCGACCACGCGCTGCTGCACCTGCTCTACCAGATCCGTGTGGGCTGGCTGAACGCGGAGGTCGTCGCCATCGTCTCCAACCACGAAGACAGCCGGCGCACGGCCGAAGCCGAAGGGCTCGCCTATCACTGTTGGCCGGTATCGAAGGACAACAAGGCCGAGCAGGAGGAGAGGCTTCTGCGCCTGGTTCAGGAGACCGGCGCCGATCTCGTCATCCTCGCCCGCTACATGCAGGTGTTCTCGGACAATCTGTCGAGGCGCCTCTACGGCAAGGCGATCAACATCCACCACTCGTTCCTGCCGAGCTTCAAGGGGGCAAAGCCCTATCATCAGGCGCATGAGCGCGGGGTGAAGCTGATCGGGGCGACCGCGCATTACGTGACGCCGGACCTCGACGAGGGGCCTATCATCGAGCAGGAGACGGAGCGCGTCAGCCATGCGCTGACAGCGGAAGATTTCGTCGCCACCGGTCGCGATATCGAAAGCCGGGTGCTGGCGCGCGCCGTCAAGCTGCACCTGGAGCGGCGCGCCATGCTCAACGGCCACAAGACCGTGGTATTCAGCTAAGGGGTCCGGAAGGCCCTTGTGTAGCCGGTACTCTCTGGGGTGCCGGCTACGGTGGTTACAGGCGTGCGGCGACGGCCGTTGCCGTAACGGCCGGCGCGCGGAAGCTGGCAAAGAGCCGGCTCAACCCTTCGCGCCCCTCGGCCGTAAGGTCGAAGCGGCGGCCGAACAGCAGCCATTCCGTACAGAGCCCCAGCATCATCCAGTGCAGCGTCCGCGTCGCCGAGGCCGGGGTCCAGGTCTCGTGCATCTGCCCCTTGGCGAGCGCGCGGGAAAAAGCGAGTTCGAGCACGACGTTATGGTGCTCGTCGAGTTCCTTCTGGCGGGCGAGCACCTCGCCGAGGTCGCCGTCGTAATTGGTGCGCAGCATGATCGTAAGGATGCGCTGGCGCTGCTCGTCGGCGGCGAGAACATCCAACCAGTCGCCCATGGCGCCTTCGAGGATGGAGAGGGTGTCGGCAGCTTCCGCTTCGATCTCGCGGGCGACCATGTCTTCCTGCGGCAGGGGCACAGCGTCGTGCAGCGCGAGGAACAGGTCGGTCTTGTTGGCGAAGTGCCAGTAGATGGCGCCACGGGTCACGCCGGCGGCCTTGGCGATTTCTTCCAGCGTCGTGTTCGAGACGCCCTTTTCGTAGAAGACGCGCTCGGCGGCGCTCAGGATCTTCTGCCTCGTTGCTTCTGCATCGGCCTTTGTTCGGCGCATTCATTCCTCCTCATGCGACGGCCCGCCAGAGGCGGGCC
>NZ_JTLA01000107.1:0-68206 GCF_000799055.1 Ensifer sp. ZNC0028 | reverse complement strand
CTACCCCCGTCAACACGGGGTGCAGAAACGACAGTGCCGCCGCAGCGAGAACGTCAGTAACGTCGTGGCGATTGCGCCGCTCGATCAGGCCGCGCGGCTCCAGCTTTCACGTGCCGCAGCAGCTTCCAGCTTGAACTTCGCCAACATCGTGCGCAGCTGACGGCTTTCTTCGGCGAGTGTGCCGCTCGCCGCCGTGGTCTCTTCGACCATCGCCGCGTTCTGCTGGGTCATCTGGTCCATGTGGTTGACCGAGGTGTTGATCTCCTGCAGCGCAGTCGCCTGCTCGCGGGCAGCAGTTGCGATCGTGTTGACGTGGCCGCTGACATTGTTGACCAGCGTCTCGATCTCCAGCAGCGCCTCGCCGGTGGAACGCACCAGCGAAACGCCGGTTTCGACTTCCGATGCCGAGCTGTGGATCAGCGTCTTGATCTCCTTGGCCGCATTGGCCGAACGCTGGGCGAGTTCTCGCACTTCCTGGGCGACAACGGCAAAACCACGGCCGGCCTCGCCGGCGCGTGCCGCTTCGACGCCGGCATTGAGCGCCAGCAGGTTCGTCTGGAAGGCGATCTCGTCGATGACGGAGATGATCTGGTTGATGCGGTTCGACGAATCCTCGATGCGCCCCATCGCGTCGACCGCGCTGCGGACGATCGCACCGGAACGGCCGGCGCTTTCCTTGGTGGCACGCACCATCTCATGCGCCTCGTTCGCCCGCTCGGAGGCGGTGCGCACGGTCGAGGTGATCTCGTCGAGTGCCGCAGCGGTCTCTTCAAGCGCTGCCGCCTGCTGTTCCGTGCGCTTGGAAAGATCATTGGCAGCCGAGCTCAGTTCGGCCGAGTTGTCGTTGATGGTGCTTGCGGCGCTGCGCACGTTCTGCATGGTCGAGCGCAACGTCACCATCGTCTGGTTGACGTTCACCTGCAGCTCGGCAAAGGCGCCGTGGAATTCGCCGCGCATGGTCTGCGTCAGGTCGGCATCGGCAAGGGCTGCAATGACGCGGCGAACCTCGTTGACCGTCTGGTCGACGCTCGACACCAGCTCGTTGACGCTCGAGGCAAAACGGTTGAGGTCCTCGTTTTCGTAGTCCTTGTTGATGCGGCCGGTGAAATCGCCGGCAACGGCCGAGGCGACGACGACGCTGATGTTGGACTGCAGGTCGCTGCTGCGGGCATGGAGGGCTGCTTCCTGCGCCTTCATCGCACGCATGGCAATGCCGTTCTTGCGGAAGACTTCAACGGCGCGGGCCATCTCGCCGATCTCGTCCTGGCGGGAAACGTCCGTCGCATCTCCATCGAGTTTGCCGTCCGCAAGTTCGCTCATCGTCGAGGTCAGGTCACGGACCGGCATGACGATACCGCGGCGGGCAACGACGAGGCTGACGCCGACGCCGAAGAGTACGCAAAGCGCCGCGGCGGCGGCAAGGATCGTCATGGCCACGGACGAGGAGTTGAGCGCCTCTTCACGGGCCGTCGCCAGCGCATCGCCGGAATAGGTGCTGTAGGTCTTGACCGTTGCCGTCACCGTCTTTTGGGCTTCGAGCGCCTTGTCGAGTGCGGCCTTGACGGCACCGGCATCGCCGCCCTTTTCGGCGGCAACGGCGACCATGGCGCGGATCTCGTCGAAGTAGCTGTTGAGCGTCAGGCGAATGTCGTTCAACAGCTTGTCTTCGGCATCGTCGGCGACGGCCTCGATCTTGGTCAGGCGACCGAGCATTTCTTCGGCACGCTTCTCGGTTTCCGCGCCAAATTCGGCAGCGTTCTCAGGCGCGGCGGCGAGCTGGTAGGTCATGCGGCTGACGGCAATGATGTCGACCCGCAGGTCCATCGCCTCGCGCGCTGCTTCCTCACGGGCGCCGACATCGACGATCGTCGCACCGAGCGAGGAAAGACCACGCGCTCCGGCGAGCGCAATCAGAATGGAGGAAATGCCCATGACCACGACCACGAGGCCGACCTTGGTCAAAATCGAGAGGTTCTTGAACGTCACTGCCGTGACTCCTTGGATGTCGCGATCGCGCTGTTGGGAGGGACATGGTCAGCCAAACCGGCGGGAGGAGGACCGGATGTTTGCAAGCGCCGTCGAGGGAGGAGGTCGGGCGCGCACTGACCAATGAGCACTTAGTAATTTCGAATTTAAATTCGAGTTAAAAAAGCGATCACGTCTTTTCGCATATGCAGCAAAAGAAATGGCGCATATCCCAGAACGAAAAACGGGCGGACGATCGCTCGCCCGCCCGCAGACCACCGCAGCAGTCTTGGGAGATTTCAGTCTCCGGCCTATGACCGGCCGTAGCCGCCGCCGGTGGGTGTCACCACGGTAAAGGCTTCGCCCGCCTCGAGCACCGTGTGGGCGCAGCCCGACAGCTCCTCCGTCCGGCCGTCATTGCGGCGAACGATGTTGCGGCCGAGTTCACCCGGGCTGCCGCCCTTGATGCCGAAGGGCGCGACGCGGCGATGGCCGGAGAGGATCGCGAAATCGAGCGTTTCGCGCGCCCGGATCGTGCGCTTCGTGCCGTTGCCGGCGTGCCACTGGCCACGACCGCCGGAGCCGAGGCGAATGTGGAAGTCTTCGAGCACCACCGGGAAGCGGGTTTCGAGGATTTCCGGGTCGGTGAGGCGCGAGTTGGTCATATGGGTGTGGACCGCATCGGCACCGTTGTAGCCGGGACCGGCCGGCGCGCCGGAGCAGATCGTCTCGTAATACTGATAGTTGTCGTTGCCGAAGGTCAGATTGTTCATCGTCCCTTGCGCGCCCGCCTGGCTCTGGACCGCACCGAACAGGCAGTTGGTGACGGCCTGGCTGACCTCGACATTGCCGGCGACGACGGCCGCCGGATAGCGCGGCGTCAGCATCGTGCCCTCGGGGATGACGATGTGGATCGGACGCAGGCAGCCTGCGTTCATCGGAATGTCGGCCTCGACCAGCACGCGGAAGACATAGAGCACCGCCGCGCGCGTCACGGGCGCAGGCGCATTGAAGTTGTCGCCGCGCTGTTCCGACGTGCCGGTGAAATCGACCGTCGCCTCGCGCTTGTCGCGATCGACGGTGATCTTGACCACGATGCTGCAGCCCTGGTCCATCTCGTAGGAGAACTCACCGTCCGGCAACTGGTCGAGCACGCGACGCACGCTCTCGGCGGCATTGTCCTGGACGTGGCCCATATAGGCCTCGACCACATCCTCGCCGAACTGGGCGATCATCTTCTTGAGTTCGGCGACGCCCTTTTCGTTGGCCGCAACTTGCGCCTTCAGGTCGTTGACGTTCTGCAGGATGTTGCGCACCGGATAACGCGCACCGTTCAGAAGCGTTTCGAGCTCCGCTTCGCAGAAGCGGCCGGCATCGATGAGCTTGAAGTTGTCGATGTAGACGCCTTCCTCCTCGATGTTAGTGGCAAGCGGCGACATCGAGCCCGGTGAGATGCCACCGATATCGGCGTGATGGCCGCGGCTGGCGACCCAGAAACGGATCTCTCGTCCGGCATCGTCGAAGACCGGCGTGCAGACGGTGAGGTCAGGCAGGTGCGTGCCGCCGTTATAGGGCGCGTTGATCAGGAACACGTCGCCCGGATGGATGACCGGGTTTTCGCGGATCGCGGTTGCGACCGAGGCATCCATGGAGCCGAGATGCACCGGCATATGTGGGGCATTGGCGACCAGATTGCCGCGGTTGTCGAAGACGGCGCAGGAGAAATCGAGCCGTTCCTTGATGTTGACCGAATAGGCGGTGTTCTGCAGGGTTACGCCCATCTGCTCGGCGATCGACATGAAGAGGTTGTTGAAGATCTCCAGCATGACGGGATCGGCATGGGTGCCGATCGCGCTTTGCTGCTGCAGCACCTTAACGCGGCGAAGCACGATATGGTCCTTGGCGGTCAGTTCCGCCTGCCAGCCATCCTCGACGACGACGGTCTGGTTCGGTTCGATGATGATCGCCGGGCCGTCGAGCCGCTGGCCGGGGCTCAGCTCGGCGCGCAGCAGGACCGGCGCGTCGTGGAACTGGCCTTGCGAATAGAAGCGTGTACGGCGTGAAACGTCGGGCATGCCCGTGGTGACGGATGCGCCTTCGCGCTCCATCTGGGCCGCACCGCCGCCGACCGTCTCGACTTCGACGGCATCGATGACCAGCGCCTTGTTGTCGGCGACGAAGCCGAAGCGGCGCTTGTGCAGCTCTTCGAACTCGGCGCGCAGGCGGGCGATGTCGTCATGCGCCGGAAAGGTCGCGTCGACGGCGAGCACCGTATCAGTGCCGGCATAGCGGATATGGGCGCGCAGATGGGTGCGGATCTCGTCGCGGGCAATTCCTTGGGCTTCCAGTTCGCCGAGGCAGTCGACTTCCAGCTCGGCGCCCAGCGTGCTGAGCGCTGCCGGCGCCTGGTCGTCGAGCGCGACGCCGAGCGCCTTCTGGCGGGTCGAGCGGATATCGGCAAGGCCCATGCCGTAGGCCGAGAGCAGGCCGGACATCGGATGCACGAGAATGCTCTTCATGCCGAGCTGGTCGGCAACGAGGCAGGCATGCTGGCCGCCGGCACCGCCGAAGCAACTGAGCGCATAGCGCGTCACGTCATAGCCGCGCTGCACGGAAATCTTCTTGATCGCCTCGACCATGTTGGCAACGGCGATGCGGATGAAACCGTCGGCCACGTCCTCGGGGCTGCGGCCATCGCCGATCTCGGTTGCCATGGCGGCAAAGCGGCCACGCACGGTCTCGACATCGAGACGCTCGTCCTGGTTCGGACCGAAAAGAGCCGGGAAGAAGTCCGGCATCAGCTTGCCGAGCATGACATTGGCGTCGGTAACCGCGAGCGGGCCGCCGTTGCGGTAGCAGGCAGGGCCGGGATTGGCACCGGCCGAATCCGGGCCGACGCGGAAACGCTCGCCGTCGAAATGCAGGATCGAACCGCCGCCGGCGGCAACGGTGTGGATCAACATCATCGGCGCGCGTACACGCACGCCGGCGACTTCCGTCTCGAACGCACGCTCATATTCGCCATCGAAATGGGCGACGTCGGTGGAGGTGCCACCCATGTCGAAGCCGATGACGCGATCAAAGCCCGCGGCTTCACCGGTCTTGGCCAGGCCGACGACGCCGCCGGCCGGACCGGAGAGAATGGCGTCCTTGCCCTGGAACATCTCCGCTGCCGTCAGGCCACCCGACGACATCATGAACATGACGCGCGCGCCAGTGCGGGCAATATCGAGCTCGCCCGAGACTTGAGCGACGTAGCGGCGCAGGACCGGGGAGAGATAGGCGTCGATGACGGTGGTGTCGCCGCGGCCGACATATTTGATCAGCGGCGAAACCTCGTGGCTGACCGAGACCTGCTCGAAGCCGAGTTCGCGGGCAATGCGGGCAACGGCCGCCTCATGCTCCGGGTATTTGTAGGCATGCATGAAGACGATGGCGACGGCCTTGTAGCCCTTGCCCTTCAGGTCTTCGAGGGCAACACGCGCCTTTGCCTCGTCGAGCGGCTGCTCGACGATACCGTCCGCCAGCACCCGCTCGTCGAGCTCGACGATATCCTGGTAGAGCGCTTCCGGCTTGATGATTTCGGTCGCGAAGATCTTCTTGCGTTCCTGATAGCCGATCTTCAGCGCGTCGCGGAAACCCTTCGTCGTCACCAGCGCCAAGGGCTCGCCCTTGCGCTCGAGCAGCGCATTGGTGGCGACCGTCGTGCCCATGCGCACTTCGCCGATGAGACCGGTCGGGATCGACGCACCGGTCGCAAGGCCCAGATGCAGGCGAATGCCCTGCACGGCCGCGTCGCGGTAGGCCTCGGGATTTTCCGAAAGCACCTTGCGCGCATGCAGATTGCCCTGCGGATCGCGACCGATGACATCGGTGAAGGTGCCGCCGCGGTCGATCCAGAAGTCCCAGCTGCCGGTTTCGCGTGCGCTCATTGTCCATCCCTCTCATTCGCGAGCCGCTTCATTGTGCAAGCCCGGAAATTCATCAAAGCAGTTCGTTGACAAAATGTCGATAAAATGATGACATAAAATCGTCAAGATGAGGAAGAGCTGAATGACGAAGAAGTCGGAGGATAGCTTCGAAGGAAGGGAATGGGCCGAAAATGCCCTGCCCGAACATCTAAAGCCGGTCGCGGCCATCGGCCCGATCGTTTCCTCCGCGCACCTGGCCGAAGGTGGTTCCCCCGGTCTTTCCGAAGTCGAATACGGGCTGATTCTGGCATCCCACGCCTTTCATCGCTGGATGATGCGCTGCATGGCGGCTGCCGGCGTTCCCGGTCTCTCCCCCATCGAAATCCTGATCCTGCACACGATCCGTCATCGCGATCGCGGCAAGAAGCTCGCCGACATCTGTCTCGTGCTCGACATCGAAGACACCCATGTCGCGACCTATGCGATCCGCAAGCTCGAAGCCGCCGGCCTGGTAACGACGGGCAAGGAAGGCAAGGAAAAGACGATCCTCATCACCGACAAGGGCTCGGACGCCTGCACGCGCTACGCAAAGATCCGCGAGCGGCTGCTGGTTTCCTCCACCGCCAAGGCGCGTCCTTCCGAAGAGACGCTTTCCGAGATCGCCGCCGTCCTGCGTTTCATGTCGGGCGCCTATGAACAGTCCGCGCGCGCCGCGACCACATTGTAACAAGGAAGACCGCGTGACCGTCGAAAAGCCTGCGCCCCTGCTCGCCGTTGAGAAGCTTTCCGTCGCCTTCAACGGCAATCCTGTCGTCGAAGACCTGAGCTTCACGGTGACGCCCGGCCGGACGCTCGCAATCGTCGGCGAATCCGGCTCCGGCAAATCGGTGACGTCGCTGTCGATCATGCGGCTCTCCGACATGATGGGCGGCCAGTTTCCGACCGGCCGCATCCTGTTTCGCGGCAAGGACGGCGAAATCGATCTGACGAACGCCCCGCAGAAGACCATGCGCGCGATCCGCGGCAAGGAGATCGCCATGATCTTCCAAGAGCCGATGACGTCCTTGAACCCGGTCTTCACCATCGGCGACCAGGTCGCCGAAGTGCTGATCCTGCACGAGAAGATGACCAAGGCCGAAGCGCTCGTCGAGACGCGCCGCCTGCTCGACATGGTCCGCCTTCCTGACAGCGCCGAACTGATTGGCCGTTATCCGCATCAGCTCTCGGGCGGCATGCGTCAGCGGGTCATGATCGCCATGGCGCTTGCCTGCCGGCCGAAATTGCTGATCGCCGACGAGCCGACGACGGCGCTCGACGTGACGATCCAGGCGCAGATCCTGACGATCATCCGCGACCTGCAGAAAGAACTCGGCATGGCGGTGATCTTCATCACCCATGACATGGGTGTCGTCGCCGAAATGGCCGACGACGTCGTTGTCATGTGGAAGGGCCGAAAGGTCGAGGAAGGCCCGGTCGACGAGATCTTCGCAAGCCCCAAGCATCCCTATACCCAGACGCTGCTTTCCGCCGTGCCGAAGCTCGGCAGCATGACCGGCGAGGAATTCCCCAAGCGCCTGCCGCTGACCATGATGGTGGACGGCGAGCCGAAGCGTGTCGGCGAAACCCATATCCAGCGCACCGCGCGCTACGACGCTGCACCGATCCTTTCGGTGCGCGATCTCGTCACCCGCTTCGACGTGCGCAAGAACCTCTTCGGCAAGGCGACGCACCGCGTGCATGCGATCGAGAATGTCAGCTTCGACATCTTCCCGGGCGAAACGCTGGCGCTTGTCGGCGAAAGCGGCTCGGGCAAGTCGACGATCGGCCGCACGATCCAGCAGCTGCAGAGCGCCACGTCGGGCGAAATCCTCTTCGGCGGTCGCCCGGTCTCGGCCATGAGCTATGCCGAGCGGCAGCGGCTGAAGCAGGAAATCCAGTACATCTTCCAGGATCCTTTCGCCTCGCTCGACCCGCGCAAAACCGTGGGCTTCTCGATTGCCGAGCCGATCCGCACCCATGGCCTGATCCTTGGCGAAAAGGAAATTGAAAAGCGCGTGCATGAACTGCTGGAGCGCGTCGGCCTGACGGCCGCGCATGCCAAGCGCTATCCGCATGAATTCTCCGGCGGCCAGCGCCAGCGCGTCTGCATCGCGCGCGCACTTGCCTCCCGCCCCAAGCTGATCATCGCCGACGAGGCGCTGTCGGCCCTCGACGTTTCCATCCAGGCGCAGATCATCAACCTGTTCATGGAGCTGCAGGAACAGGAGGGTCTCGCCTATCTCTTCATCAGCCATGACATGGCGGTCGTCGAACGCATGAGCCACCGCGTGGCCGTGCTCTATCTCGGCCAGGTCATGGAATTCGGCAGCCGCCAGCAGGTATTCGAAACGCCCGGTCATCCCTATACCCGCCGGCTGCTTTCCGCCGTCCCGGTCGCCGAACCCGGCAAGGGTCGCGAGCGCGCCATGCTGGAGGGCGAAATCCCGAGCCCGATCCGCCGTGTCGGCGACGAACCCGCGGTGCTGCCGCGCAAAGAAATCGCCCCTGGCCATTACGTGGCCAAGGGTGCGTGAGCCGCTTTCTCTTCTCAAGAAGGCTGTCGAAACAGGAGTGAGTAAATGATCAACAAAAAGGGGATCCACGCCGCTTTCATCGCACTTGCGATGGCGGGCAGTTTCATGACCGCAGCCCCGGCCTTTGCCGCAGGCACGCTGACGGTTTCTTCGCCGCAGGATCCGGGAAGCTGGGACCCGGTCGACACCTTCCTCGTCAACTGGGCGTCGGTTGCCACCAACATCTATGACGGCCTGACCTATCGCGGCCCCGACTTGAAGCTCGTACCCGGTCTTGCGACCGCCTGGGAAGAGCTCGACGGCGGCAAGCGCCTGCGCTTCACGCTGCGCGAAGGCGTCAAGTTCCACAATGGCGAGCCCTTCAACGCCGAAGCGGTGAAGTTCACCTTCGACCGTCTGCTCGGCGAAGAAGGTTCCAAGGGCCCGCAGAAGTCCAACTATGCCGTGATCGAGAAGGTCGAGATCGTCGACGAAAAGACCGTCGACCTCGTTCTCAAGACCCCGGATCCGGTGCTTCTCACCAAGCTCGCCGGCTACGGTGCGATGATCGTTCCGCCGAAGTACATAAAGGAGAAGGGCGAGGACTACTTCAACGCCCATCCTGTTGGTACCGGCCCGTTCAAGTTCGTCTCCTATGAGCCGAAGGTCGGCATCAAGCTCGAAGCCTTTGCCGAGCATTGGGGCGGCGCGCCGAAGCTTTCCAACCTCAACTACCGCTTCATCTCGGAGCCGGCGACCGCCGTTGCCGAGCTGCAGGCCGGCCGCGTCGATCTCGTCATCCCGCCGACCATTCCGATCGGCATGATCCCGACGATCCAGGGCGACAGCAACCTGGAGATCGTCTCCAGCGCCGGCCCGACGGTCTACGCGCTGCGCTTCAACACCCGCGACGGTATCACCAAGGATCCGAAGGTCCGCAAGGCGCTGATCCTCGGCGTCGATCGCGACACCATCATCCAGTCGATCCTCGCCGGCCAGGCCGACCCGATCGCCAGCTTCCAGGGCAAGCTCTCCTTCGGCTTCGACCCGGCAATGAAGCCGCTGCCCTACGATCCGGAACAGGCAAAGGCGCTGCTCAAGGAAGCCGGTGTTGCACCGGGTGCCTCCGTGCAGATCGACGTCCGCGGCAACGACGCGACCTTCAACGAGGTCGTGCAGGCAACCGCAAGCTACCTGCAGCTGATCGGCATCAACGCCACGATCAAGCCGTACGAGACCAACGTTCTCTTGAACGACATCATCCCGGCCGGCAAGACCGGCGCGATGTTCCAGCAGTCCTGGGGCGGCTGGACGCTCGACTATGACAACACCGCCTACTCGATGTACCACTCGGGCGAAAAGTGGAACCCCTACGACAAGGACGCGGAACTCGACAAGCTGCTCGAGTCGCAGCGTTCGATCACCGATCAGGCGAAGCGCGAGGAAATCCTCAAGCAGATCGCCAACTACGCCGCCGACCGCTCGCTCGAGATGCCGCTTTACAACCTCAACGCCATCTTCGGCGTGAGCAAGCGCGTCAAGAATTTCGTGCCGGTGCCGGACAGCCGCCTGCGGCTGACGGATGTGACGGTCGAGTAAAAACAGTGCGGTCCGCCGCCGCTTCGGGGCGGCGGACCATTTTCCTTAAAGGGCGGGTCACTTGGCCGGATTTCTGATCAAACGTTTTCTGCAGGCGGTTTTCGTCGTGTTCGTCGTGACACTGACCGTCTCCTATGCCATCCGGTTCACCGGCGACCCGGCGCTGATGCTGGCGCAGGGTGCGGGCAGCGTCACCGAGGCCGACCTCGTGCGCATCCGCGAGGGCCTCGGCCTCAACCAGCCTTTCCTGGCGCAATATGCCGATTTCATCACGGGCATGTTCAGGCTCGATTTCGGCCGCTCCTTCATGGGCGGCACACCGGTGTCGCAACTGATCGCCTCGGCCCTGCCGGCAACCATGCTGCTTGCCTTTGCCTCGCTGATCGTCTCGATCGCGATTTCCATTCCGCTCGGCATCCGCGCCGCCGTCGCCCGCGGCAAATGGGCCGACCAGACGATCCGCATTCTGTCGCTGATCGGTCTGTCCTTCCCGAATTTCTGGCTGGCCATCATGCTGGTGCTGCTGTTCTCGATCGTCCTCAAATGGCTGCCGCCGAGCGGCATGGACGGCTTTGCAAGCTTCATCATGCCGGCGCTGACCATGGGCATCATCCTGACGGCAACCAATGTGCGGCTGGTGCGCACCGCGATGCTGGAAACCTTGCAGTCGCAATACATCATGGTCGCGCGCGCCAAGGGCCTCAGCGAAAGCAAGGTGCTCTACAAGCACGCGCTTCGTAACTGCGCGATCCCGCTGATCACCTATTTCGGCCTGCAGTTCGGCGGCCTGCTCGGCGGCATCGTCGTCGTCGAGCTGGTGTTTAACTGGCCGGGCATGGGCACGCTCGCCTTCGACGCGGTCGCTTCCCGCGACTACCCCGTGCTCCAGGCGGTCATAACAGTGCTTTCGCTGATGATCGTGTTCGTCAATCTTCTGGTCGACATCGCCTATGGCCTCGTCGATCCGCGCATCCGGACGGAGTGAGCCGATGACGTCAAAGGCTGCAAACTCCCGCTTCGCCCGCTTCCGCAATCTCGAGTTCATCCTCGGCGCGTTGCTGACCGGCGGCATCTGCCTCGCCGTCGTCTTCTCCGGCGTGCTCTTTCCGGGTGGCGTCGACAAGATCGACCTGATGGCGCGACTGACGCCGCCCTTCGTCAACTGGGCGCATCCGCTCGGCACCGACCCACTTGGCCGCGACGTGCTGGCCCGGGTCGTTGCCGGCGGCAAGATCTCGCTGCTCGTCGGCCTGACCTCGGTTGCCGGCGCCGTCGTCGTCGGCGTGGTCATGGGGCTTGTCTCGGGTTACTACCGCGGCTTCTGGGACATGATCGTCATGCGCTTTGCCGACGTTCAGCTCGCGCTCCCCTTCATTCTGCTCGCGATCACCTTCATCGCCATCGTCGGCGGCGGACTTGGCAACACCATCATCCTGCTGATCGTGTCGCAATGGGTGCAATATGCCCGCCTCGTGCGCGGCTCGGTGCTGTCGCTGCGCGAACGCGAATTCATCCAGTCGGCCCGCGCCATCGGCGTGCGCGACTACAAGATCCTGTTCCAGCACCTGCTGCCGAACCTGATCGGCCCGGTGATCGTCCTGATGACGCTCAACGTCGCCAACAACATCCTGCTCGAAAGCAGCCTCACCTTCCTCGGCCTCGGCGTCGATCCGCTGATCCCGAGCTGGGGCGGCATGCTCGCCGACGGCCGCACCTACCTGCAGAACGCCTGGTGGGTCAGCGTCTTCCCGGGCCTTGCAATCCTCTTGACCGTGCTCGGCCTCAATCTTCTCGGCGACTGGCTGCGCGACAGCCTCGACCCAACCGGTAGAACTTCACGATGACGACGATTTTCGAAGGCGCCTTCGAGCGCACGCTCGACACGCTGCTGACCACCTACGGCAAGGAAGCCGCCCGCGGCACCAAGCTCGAAGCCTGGCTGTTCGACGATGCCGCCAGCCGCAAGGCCGCCGAACAGAAGCTCGCAAGCTTTGGCGTCAAGGCAGCGCTCAGGAGCGCCTACAAGCCGCTGCTGCATTTCTTCCTGGAAGAAGTGGATCGCGCAGCGCTTTCAAGCGTCGTCGTCCGCTATCCCCAGCATGAGGGCGCCCCTCAGAACCGCTTCCTGCTCGAAGCCTATCCGCTCGCAGCTCTCGTCGGCGACGCCGAGATCCGCTTCGAGGCCGGCAGCACCAAGGCCTTCACCTACGATGTGGCGCTGGCCTTCCGGGACGGGCGCCAGGAAAACCACGCGGTCTTTGCCCCGAACCGCATCCACACCGATTTCATCGGCGAGACGCTTTTGTCGCCGACGGGCTGGATCCGCCTCGACGAGGGCTGCGACAAACATCGCGAGTGCCACCTCGAGACCGATTATGAGCGGCTGTTTGCCGGTACGATGCAGGCGATCGCCGATCACGCCTGGGGCGACAGCGAGCCCTATTTCGAAGAGCTCAACATCCGCGCGACCCTGCCGATCACCGACTTCCGCCTGCCGGTTGGCGAAGAGGTCATCAGCCTTCGCGAGGCGCTGCACGAGGACTTCTATTTCTCGCTGCTCGAAGTCTTCCAGAAGAAATCCGGACGTCCGCTCGGCGACCGCGGCCTGAAGCCGGGCCAGATCGTGCCGGAGATCGTCTTCGGCGTCGGCAAGCCAACGGTCGTCGTCAAGGTGCTGCCGCTGCAGGCGACTGATGTCGACGGCGAAACCCTGCCGCTTAATACCGCCGAGGCACCGCTGGCGGTGGCGCAGATCCACGCCGAACTCACCGCGATCGACGGCGAGCCCTTCGAGGCGAAGTCGCGTGCCGGCCGGCCGGTCAAGGCTCGCTACCACAAGGGAACCGACGCCGCTGTGATGATCAGCGGCGGTCAGCACCCGAACGAGACGACCGGCATCGTCGGCGTGCTTCGCGCCGCCCAGACGCTTGGCGCCCGCGCCGGCAGCCACTTCACCATTTCGCCGCTCGAAAACCCCGACGGCTACGCCGTGCACCAGCGGCTGCGGGTGGACAACCCGCTGCACATGCACCACGCCGCCCGCTACACAGCTCTCGGCGACGATCTCGAATACCGTACGGGTGCCGTACTCAACGAGCGCGAGATCCGCAAGGAGGCCGAGCGCCTCACGGGCGCGCAGCTGCACGTCAACCTGCACGGCTATCCCTCGCATGAATGGACGCGACCGCTTTCGGGCTATGTGCCGCGCGGCTTTGCCATGTGGACCCTGCCCAAGGGTTTCTTCCTGATCATGCGCCACCACGCCGAATGGGAAGCGCGCGCCGAACAGCTGATCGCGGAAGTCACCGAGCGGCTTGCGGCCGTTCCGGGCCTGCTCGCCTATAACAACGCGCAGATCGCGCTTTACGAGACGCATGCCGGCGAGACCGGTTTCCGCATCATCAACGGCTTCCCCTGCATGATCTCCGTCGACGACCGCCACACGGCACCGCTGACGCTGATCACCGAGTACCCGGATGAGACCATCTACGGCGATGCCTTCATTGCCGGCCACGAGGCGCAGAAGGAAACGGTGCTCGCGGCCTATGACGCATTCCAGCGGATCATGGCGGTCGCCTGACCGCCACCATCGACCGGCTTATGGCCGGTCCGTGCCGCTGCGTGCCCTTGGGCAGCGGCACATCCTTGGCTCCCAAACCTCTCCCTGATCGCGCACGCACCTGCGGTCGCTCGGCCCTGCTTCATAGCGGCGGCGACGCGCCGGGGCTGCGGTGTCAACACCGCCGCGGCAAAAGCGATAGCCAGCGATTTTCCTGGGTACAAATGCAATCATGAGTAGGAAAACCGTCACACTCCCCGTTGACGGCCCGACAGGAATGCCTGAGAGGGCAATCATATGGGATCATTGGGCTATTTCCCATCTGATCTCGGGGCAACACGACATGATTATATCGCGGGGGCGAAATTTAGATGAAGCTGCTGAAAAGCGCTCAGCAATCATTGATTGAGGGGATCTCCAACCGTCAGTTCGTCAGACTGGCAAACAGCACGAGTGCATTGAAGGGTCACAAGCATCGCATCGCGATGAACGACAACGACGCCATCATGACGCTGACGGATGGCAAAAACGAACTGCATATCTGCCGCCGCGATCGGCTTTGGCTCTACAAGCGTGGCATCGATGCGCGCATGACCCAACTGACGCGCTCATACCTGCTGCACCACATCACCGAACCGCTTGAAGGGGCCTTCATCGATTGCGGCGCGAATGTGGGCGAACTCGGCAACTTTAGCCGCGGCAAGGGGCTTGAGTACCACGCCTTCGAGCCCGAGAACCTCGAGGCCGATTGCTGCGATCTCAACAATTTCGACGGCGCGCGCGGGACGAACCGCTTCGGGCTCTGGTCGCATGATGGCGAACTGACCTTCTATTCGAAACCTTCGACCGCCGATGGCTCGCTGTTCGAAACCGATGAATATGTCGATCAATTCAAGATCAAGGTGCGCAGCCTTGACAGCTTCGCCGCCGAGGTCGGCTTGAAGAAGATCGCCGTCCTGAAGATCGAAGCCGAAGGCGCCGAGCCTGAGATTTTGACCGGCGCACGCGAAATGCTGAAATCGACCGCCTATGTCACGGTCGACTGCGGCTTTGAAAAGGGCGTCAACAAGGAGAGCACTCTGGTCCCCGTCTTCAACATCCTGATCGATGCGGGCTTCGAGGCCGTCGACTGGAACCCGCAGCGCGTGACCGCGCTGTTCAAGGCCAAATCGCGCTGATCACGCTTTGATGACGGTCTCGCGTGGCAGCCCACCGGCGCTGCCGCGCAAGGCTACTTTACTGGCCTTCTTCCGATCGCCCGCCGTCCGGATGCGCGGGCATTCTCTCCGTCCCATCCGAACACGGTAAGCATCACCCGCGCTGCATTGCCGGGCTCCCGCCCTCGCCGCTAAAAAGGCAGGAAAGGCCGCAACGTTGTTGCAATCCTCGTCCACCAGACGTGAACGAGACACGCCTATCGGATTCGGAGATATTCAATGCGCCTGCTCCTTGTCGAGGATGAGCTGGAAATGGCGGCCGCGCTCAGCGCCGCGCTCAGCCGCTATGACATGATCCTCGACCATGCACCGTCGATCGACCATGCAATGGCGGCGCTCGCCAACCAGGTTCACGACGGCATCATCCTCGACCGGCAACTGCCGGACGGCGACGGCCTGTCGCTGATCCCTCGGGTGCGCGCGCTGCGATCGGGTATCCCGGTGATCGTGCTGACGGCGCGCAGCGCGATCGACGAACGGGTCCGGGGGCTCGACATGGGCGCCGACGACTATCTCGCCAAGCCGTTTGCCGTGGAGGAACTGCTGGCGCGCATCCGTGCCCTGATGCGGCGTTCGCCGGATATTGCGCCGATCACCGCCCGCATCGGCCAGCTGATCTTCGATTTCGAAGGCAGACAGGCCCGCGTCGACGGCCGGGTGCTGGACCTGCCGCGGCGGGAACTCCTGGTACTGGAGGCGTTGGCGCGCCGGCAAGGGCGCACGGTGCAGCGCTCGACGCTGGAAGAATCCGTCTATGGCTATGACGACGAAATCCAGTCCAACTCTCTCGACGCGCATGTTTCGCGGTTGCGCCGCAAGCTCTCGGAAACCGGTGCCGGCGTCGAAATTCACAGCATCCGCGGCGTCGGCTACCTTCTGAGACCCACTCCATGAAAAACGTTTCCACCAACTCGCTGAAGAAGCGGCTGATCTGGCAGATCCTGACCTTTCAGGTGCTGCTGCTGATGGCGGTCATCGCCGGTTTCATGGCCTTGCTGACGCGGGCCGATCTCGGCGGTAAGTTCCTCGATGCCGATGCGGCATCGATCGCAGCCGGGGCTATCCGGCCGGATCCTGCCGGTGGACTGACGCTGGTGGAAACGCCGCAACTGCTTGCCATGCGGGCCGAGTCCGCAGATTTCTGGTTCGTCGCGCGGAACGAACGCGGCGAGATGATCCGCAGCGGGCCTGTGCCGGACGCCTATCGCAGCATCGGCGAGCACCTTGACCGCATCGCCTTTGGCGATATGCGCGACAGCATCGAGCCCTATACACTCTCGTCGATCGTGCGCTCGGTAACCACGGACAGCGGCACCTACACGGTGCTTGCCGGCGGCGGGCGGCTCTGGAGCGCGTCCTTCGCGGTGTTCATCCTGGCCAACCTGCTGCTGCTGCCGATCGTCCTGATCGTGGTGCTGATCCCGGCCTTCGCAATTCCGATCATTGTGAGGCGCGCCTTTGCGGGCCTCGCCGAGGTGGTCGACCAGGCCAAGACGATCGATGTCGACCGCCGCGGCGCTCGGCTGCCCGATCATCGCATTCCCGGCGAAGTGCGGCCGCTCGTCGAGGCCTTCAACGGCGCGCTGCAGCGCCTCGATGAAGGCTACGAACGCCGCCAGCGCTTCATCCTCGATGCCGCGCACGAGCTTCGGACCCCGGTCGCGATCCTGCATACGCGCCTGGAAAGCATGGAGGCCGGCCCGCTCCGGAACCGCCTGCTGATCGATTCCAACCGTATTGCCGGGCTTGCCGAACAGTTGCTCGATCTCGAACGCATCGATCGTGACGGCACGGATTTCGGGCAGCTCGACCTGGTTTCGCTCTGCCGCGACGTGACGGCCGACCTTGCTCCGCTTGCCCTTTCGGCCGGCTGCGACCTTTCCTTCGCTCCGGGCACGGAGCGCGTCGTCGTTCGCGGCGATACCGGCGCCATCGAGCGGGCGGTCACCAATCTCGTGCGCAACGCCATCGAACATGCCGGCGGCCTGATCACGATCCGGGTGGAGCGCGGCGGCGTGATCGAGGTTACCGACGAAGGCCCCGGCATTCCGGAAAGGGAACGCGCGCGGATTTTCGAGCCCTTCCACCGCCTGCAGCCGCGAGACCATGGCGCCGGCCTCGGCTTGCATCTGGTCAGCGAAATCATCGGCCGCCACAAGGGTCACATCTCGGTGGTCGACGATCCCAAGGGCGGCGCCTGCTTCCGGATCACCTTGCCGACCGGCTAGGTCATGTCTCCGTGGGGCTTATGGTTAACAGACAACTAACAACAAAATCAGCAACTTAGACAAGTTGCGCAATGTTGATGCAATCCGCGAGGCCGACAAAGGCGGTGTACCGTCCAAACATGGCCATCTCGCCCCGAAGGTGAGCGCGCATGGGAGGACGCAAGCGCCACCAAGGCGCGTTTCCTATGCACGGAGCAAGAAAATGCGGCAGTCCAGCAAGCTTTCCATCTGGTCGGGTCTTACCCTCCTCGCCCTCTGCGGCGCACAATCGTCCCGGGCGGCTGATTTCTCCGCCCCCACCTATCAGGACCCGCCAGCCTTCAGCTGGAGCGGCGCCTATGTCGGTGCCCATGGCGGCCTTGGCTTTACCGGCAGCCCCAATCCGTTCGCCGACCGTAACGGCGTCGCACTCGGCGTCCAGGCCGGCTACAACATGCAGGCCGGCCCCGGCATCGTCGGCGCGGAAATCGAAGGCTCCTATCTCGGCGACACCGAGCACAAGGTCAATGGCGGCAAGCTCAAGGAGAAATGGCGCGGCGCGATCAAGGCGAAGGCCGGTCTCACCTTCGACCAGACGCTCGTCTACGGCACGGCCGGCTATGCCATGACCAGCTACAAGAAGGGCGGCGACGTGCGTAACGACGTCGGCTTCAAGGGCGGCTATCTGCTCGGCGCCGGCGTGGAACAGGCCTTTGCCGGCGGCCTCTCCGCCAAGCTCGAATACAACTACATCACGACGCCCGATGTCCGCACCCACACGAGCTCAGGCTCCAGCGAGAAGGACATCAACAGCCACGTCATCAAGGCCGGCATCAACATGCGTTTCTGACGGGTCAGACGGTTTGCGGCGGCGCGGCAACGTTCCTCCCCGCAGCGCCCCCACAGATCGATGCCCCTGCCTTGATCACTCCGCCGCTTCCCGCGCCGATCGCTCGGGCGTCGCCAGCCGGCGCCAGAGCGGCGCCAGAGCGGCGGCGATCTCGCCGTAAAGCGCAAAGCGCCTGTTGTAATGCGCGGCAAGTGCCGGGTTCGGCCGGTAGTGGCGCTCGGTCTTGACCATCGCCGCCGCACCGGCGGAGATGTCGGCGAAAAGGCCGATGCCGGCGCCTGCCGTAATCGCCGCACCGAGTGCGCCGGTCTCGCGCGAACGGGCGACCGTGACCGGCACGTCGAGCACGTCGGCGAAGATCTGCGGCCAGATCAGGCTGCGCGATCCGCCACCCGAAAGCACAGCTTCGTCGAAGCGCGCGCCGGCCGCGCGCAACGCCGCGATATGCTGGCGATGGCCGAAGGCGACACCTTCAAGCACGGCGCGGACCAGATGCCCCTTGCCGTGCCAGCCGGCAACGCCGTAGAAGCCCGCCCGCGCGTTGCCGTCCTGCTGCGCGCCATAGAGGAACGGATGATAAAGCGGATCATCCGCGGCCGGCGTGATCTCGGCCGCCAGCTGGCAGCAGAGATCGAAGGGCGACCGGCCGTCCTTTCCGTCATGCGGGAAGAGTTCGCGCACCAGCCATTCGAGATTGGCGGCAGACGTGGCACTCGCCTCGATCGCCATGTAGCGCTCGCGGTCGAAGGTCGAAGACATGAAGAGCGGGCGCGAAAGATCCGGCTGATCGATGATCACCTGGTTGATGCTCCAGGTGCCCGCGATGATCGAGGCCGCACCGGTGCGGGTGACGCCTGAGCCGATCGCCGAGGCGACCACATCGAAGAGCCCACCTACGACGGGCGTGCCGGCAGCCAGACCCGTCTGCGCCGCCGCTTCCTCGGTGACGCGTCCAACGATATCAGCGCTTTCGGCGAGATCGGGCAGCAGGGCCATGTCGTCGCCGAGGCCATAGGCCTTCATCAATCCCGCATCGTAACGCCGGCCGGCGACATCGAGCAGACCCGCGCCGCTCATGTCCGAGACGTCGCTGACGCGCGCGCCGGTCAGGCGATTGACGACGAAGTCTTTGCAGAGAAACACCGTGCCGATCCTTGCAAACTGCTCCGGCCGATGGCGCTTCAGCCAGGCAAGCAAGGTCGGCGTCTGGGATGGCCAGGGCTTCTGTCCGGCGATCGGATAGGTTCGCTCGCCGACACCTGCGGCCTGCCACTCTTCGACGAGGCCAGCGGCGCGTGTATCGAGCGACTGGATGCCGACAAGCGGTTCCCCGTCTTGATCGAGCGCATAAAGTCCGTTGCCGTGCCCGGCGCAACCGATCGCGGCGATCTGGCTGGCATCGATGCCGGCGCGCTCGATGCAGGCGCGGATCACCACCTTGGCATGGCTCCACAGTTCGCCGAGCCCACGCTCGACGTGGCCGGGCATCGGCACGTGGCTGTGTCCTTCTTCCGCAGCCATCGCGATCTCGTTCCCGTCGCGATCGAAAAGTACCGTCTTGATCACGGTGTTCCCGGCATCGATCCCGAGCAGATATTTACCCATTGCCGAACCCCTCCCAAGGTCCATAATTCCTTTTCCGGAACGCCGCCGGTGTCCTCACAGCGGCAGCGTTCCTCTTGCCCCGGAGCATCGCTCATGAAGCGGTTCCGGTTGAGCGATTTCAACCGCGCTGGTAGAGCGCGTAGGCTTCTTCGCCGCTGACATCCTCGTGGATAATCGCCATCAGGCCGCGCACGACGGCGCTCGGATTGGCGTGCTGGTAGATGTTGCGCCCATAGACCATGCCCATTGCGCCCTGGCGCATCAAGGCCGCAGACTTGTCAAAGACGTTGCGCAGATCCTCCTTGCCGCCGCCGCGCACCAGAACCGGGCAGCGCGCCGCCTCGACGACCCGGTGGAAATCTTCAGCATTGGTGGTCGGATCCGCCTTGACGATGTCGGCACCCATTTCGCGCGCAAGCCGGGTGAGCGTCACGATCTTCTCGGCGTCGCCATCGACCATGTAGCCGCCATGCTCGGTGACCGGCTGCATCACCAGCGGCTCGATCATCAACGGCATGCCGTACTTGTCGCAATCGGCACGCACGCGCGAGATGTTGGCGACGCATTGGCGGAAGAGATCGGGCTCGTCCGGCAGCATGAACAGGTTGACGACGACGCAGGCCGCATCCATCGCCAGCGCGCCGATCAGCGGCTCGGCTTCGTTCTGCAGAACGGCCCACATGTGCCGGTGGCGAATGCGGTTATAGGGATTGCCCATGTCGAGGCGCATGACCAGCGCCGGCTTGTCCTTGCCCGGCACCTCCTGCAACAGATCCGACTGGCCATAGTTCATCTGGATCGCATCCGGTGCGGCCGCAACCAAGGCCTTGACCACGGCGGACATGTCTTCCAGCCCGTTCAGGAAGGACGGTTCGTTGCAGACGCCGTGGTCGATCGCCACGTCGAGGCAACGTCCACCGCCGAGCAGACGGTTCATCCGGACCTTGCTGTTGTTTCGCATAATGCACTCCTTTGTTCGTTCCGTACGGATAGGGTTTCCTCGTCGACGCCATGGCGCTCGGCGAGAAGGGTAAGAAATCGCTTACGCTCGGCAGCGACACGTGGCGGCGACCACTGCTTTTCGATGGCAAGCAGAGCGAGCACCGCGTCCATCATGTCGAGCGAGAGCGCGCCGGTGATTGCAAGCGTCGTGCGGCGCAGCAAAAGGTCGTCGAGGTGTTCGGCGGCTTCGCTGCGGATCAGATATTGCAGCTCACGCGCGGAGTAATCCGGGTGCGGCAAGGCATGGTCGGCACCGCCAGCGATGAAATCGGCGACATCGCGCGCGCCCGTTCCATAGCGGACAAAAAGCACGCGCAAGCGCTCCCGCGAAAGCCCGGTGGCTGCCGCAACATCGTCGATCCACCGGTCGCGATCGGAGGGATAGTGCTGCCCGCCACCGATGGCGCGCTCGCCCGTACTCACCCGGCGCTGCCGTCCAAGCCGTTCCAGGGTGAGGTCCGCCGCCATTTCGCCGAAGGAGCGGAATGTCGTCCATTTGCCGCCGATCATGCAGAGCACCGGCGGGCCGCCGTCGGCGCCCTCCACGAAGGTGCAGAAATGGTCGCGCGGGATGCGTCCGGTAAAGCTGTCCTGGCTTGCCGGCAGCGGCCGGACACCCGAAAACTGGAAGACCACCTCTTCCGGCCGGATCCGGATATCGGGCAGGACGAAGGCGAGCGACTGCAGGATGTAGTCACGCTCGTCGACTTCACAGCGCACGGTTTCGGGATCATCGACACGAATGTCCGTCGAGCCCACCAGCACCTTGCCGAGATAGGGAAAGAGGATGCAGATCCGCCCATCCTCGTTCTCGTAGTAGATCATGTGGCCATCGAGCGCAGCCATGAGCTTGGCATTGTCGATGATCAGATGCGAACCCTTGGTGCCGCCCATCAGCGGCGCCGGCTTTGAGGTCGAGGGAAACAGCGCGCCGTTGGCGATGTCGATCCAGCCGCCGGTGGCGTTGATGATGAGGCCGGGCTCGATCGCAGCGACCGCGCCGGTGACACCGTCCTTCAGTTCGTAGCGTCCGGATGCCGCCAGCGCCAGTTCCGTGTAGTTCAACGCCTGGGCGTGAGAACCGGCGGCAAGGCCGTCCTTCAAGAGCTCGATGCCGAGACGCTCCGGCTGGCTGACCCAGGCGTCGTAATAGGTGGCGGAACTCTTGATATCAGGGTTGAGCGCCGGCCAGCGGGCAAGCGTGGCGCGCCGGCCGCGAAAGGCGTGCTTGGGCATCAGCGCCCGCTTGCGCGTCAGGAAATCGTAGATGCCGAGGCCCATCTTGACGGCGATGGCACCGCGGCGGCTCGGCCGACGGGTAAGCCCCAGGAAGCGCACCGCGCCATTGGCAAGCCCGGAGAAGATATCGAAGATCGGCACGGTCGTCGGCAGCGGCGCCACGTAATGCGGCGCGTTCTTCAGCAGCCGGTCGCGCTCGACCAGCGATTCCCGGACCAGGCTGAACTCGCCATTTTCGAGATAGCGAAGCCCGCCATGCACCATGCGCGACAGTGCCGCACTGGCGCCGGAACAGTAGTCGTGCTTCTCGACAAGCAGCACGTTCACCCCTTGCAGCGCCAGTTCGCGAAAGACGCTGAGGCCGTTGATGCCGCCGCCGAGGACGCACACGTCCACCTTCGGGCTCTTGGCGAGCCCGTTGAAAATCTCTTCCCGGTTCATGATGGCAGTCCGTTAGCTGTCCATGTTGACGAGCGTCGCCGCGATCGCCGCGTCGATCCCCTTGAGATCGTCTTGATCGAGCCGGATCGTCCCGGCCCGTGCGTTATCGAGTGCCTGCGCCGGATTGCGTGCCCCGCAGAGCGCGAAAGTCACGCCCTCTTGGCAGAGCGTCCAGGCAATGACGATCTGGGCGATCGTCGCGCCATGCTTCTCCGCGACCGGCCGGATCGCCCTAGCGAAGACCGCGACCTTTTCGCGGTTGCCGACCGAGAAGCGTGGGTTGTCGCGCCGCTGGTCGTCGCCCGAGAACACCCGCTCCGGTCCGATGCCCCCGGATAGAAGGCCGAGCGCCAGCGAGGAGTAGCTCAGCGTCGCAACACCGTTGCGCCGCGTCAGCGGCAAAAGCTCCGCCTCGATCTCGCGATCGATCATGCTGAAGCGCTCCTGGATGGCATCGAGCCCGCCGATCGCGATGTACTGTTCCAGTTCGCCGCGCCCGACATTGCTGGCGCCGATCGCCTTGATCTTGCCCGCCTGCCGCAGCTCTTCGAGTGCCGCCATCGTTTCCTCGATCGGCGTCGTCGGGTCCTGCCAGTGGGTGATGTAGAGGTCGATGTAATCGGTGCCGAGCCGCTTCAGGCTCTGCTCGACTTCATGGTGGATGGCATCGCGGCCGAGGTAACGATGCACCGGCTTGCCGTCCTGATCGAAGAAGTGCCGCCCCTTGTCCGTATGCCAGACGAGGCCGCATTTCGTGGCGATGATTGCCTTGTCGCGACGACCGACCAAAGCCTTGCCGACGATTTCTTCGGAGCGGCCGAGGCCATAGGCCGGTGCCGTATCGATCAGCGTCACGCCGGCGTCGAGCGAGGCCTGGATCGCCGCGATCGATTCCCGCTCGTCCGTGCCGCCCCACATCCAGCCGCCGATCGCCCAGGTGCCGAGCCCGACGGCCGAAGCCTTCACGCCCGACCGGCCGATCTCCCGCATCAATTGATACCCGCTCATGCCAGAAGTCCCTTTTCTTGTGCCATGGCGAGCACGCGCTCGCCGGTCGCCTCGTCCGTCACCAGCGTGTCGAGGTGGTGCCCCCGCATGACGCTGAGGATCGGCCCGGCCTTGTTCGGTCCGCTCGCCACGCCGATCTTCGTCGGGATCGAGGCGAATTCCTCGAGCGTCAACGACACCAGCGAACGGTTGAGGCTGTAGTCACAGACCTGGCCCTTATCATCGAGCAGATGGGCGAGCAGTTCGCAGCTTGCGCCGGACCGCTCGATCGCCGCCCGGTCGGTGCTCGAGGATGGATGCAGGTCGTAGTAACTCGAATCGTCCGAAAGGATCGAACCGATGCCGACGACCGCCACCTTCGCCTCGCGCGCCCGTCCGAAGACATCGGCCACCGAGCGCATGTTGATGAGCATCGCCCGCTCGGCGGCACTGTCGGCAAAGAGCGGCGCGTGGATCTGGAAGGACCGCCCGCCGAGCCGATCGGCCATCATCGTCGAGACGTGGTTCACGTCCGTATAGTGCTTGCCCTGGACGCAGCCGGTGCCGGGGATGACCTCGACATCGAAGCGGCGCGGCGCCTGCAGCCCGGCGACGACGGCGCTGACGCCCTTGCCGCCGGTGATGCAGATGGTGTCGCCATCGCCGATCTCCTCAAGCAGCAGCCGAGCCGCCGCCTCACCGACCGCCTGGAGCGCGGTCTGCTGGTTGTCCGAGACGGTGGGTACCACGATCGCCCGGCGGATGCCGCCGATCGCAAGCAGTTGCTCTTCCATGTCGACCAAGGGCTCGATCGGCGACTTGATCTTGATCTCGACCAGACCGAGCTGGCGACCGCGCTTGATCAGGCGGTTGACGGTCGGCTGCGAGATGCCGAGGCGGTCGGCGATCTGCGACTGGGTCAGCCCTTCAAGGAAATGCAGGACGAGCGCCTGGTGCATCTGCCGCGCGACGACGAGTTCTTCTCGCGCGGTTGGGGCCTGGGACAAAATGGGTTTGGCAATCGGCATGGTCAGGCGGCCTTCCGCTTGTGCAGCAAGTGGTCGATGGAAACGGCAGCCAAGAGAATGCAGCCTTTGATCATGTCCTGCCAATAGACGGAGACGTCGAGCAGGATCAACGAGCTGGTGACGACCGAGAGCAGGGCCATGCCGAGGATTGCGCCGAGGATGGTGCCGGAGCCGCCGTTAAGCGAGGCGCCGCCGATGACGGCCGCAGCGATGATGTTGAGCTCCATGCCGACGCCGAAGGTGGGGGTCGCGGCCCCGAAGCGCGACATGTAGATGACGCCGGCGACACCTGCGAGCGTCGAGCACAGCACCGTCACCCAGAACTTCACCTGCTTGGTCTTGATGCCGGAATAGAGCGCCGCCTTCTCGTTGCTGCCGGTATAGAACACCTTGCGGAAGGCGGTCGCCCGGCGCAGCAGGAAGTCAAAGAGCACGACGACGGCGACGAAGATCAGGATGACATAGGGGACACCGTGGAAGGTGCCCTGCCCCACCGCCTTGAACGACGCCGGCAGCGTGAAGAGCGACAGCGGCGTGCCCTTGGTAATCACGAGGCAGAGGCCACGCACGATCACCATCGCCGCCAGTGACGTGATGAAGTGATTGAGCCCGACGACGGTGACGAAGAAGCCCATGATCATGCCGATCATGCTGCTGGCGAGGATACCGACCAGCGAGGCTGTCCAGGGATCGACACCGGCGAGGAAGAGTGAGCCGGCCAGCACCATGGCGAAGCAGACCACCGAACCGACCGCAAGGTCGATGCCGCCAACGATGAGCAGGATCGTCATGCCGACGACGACGATGCCTTCGACCGAGAAGCTCATCAGCATAGCGCGCATGTTGCCGAAGGTGAGGAAGTGCGGTGAGGCGATGCTCATGACGAGCCCGAGCGCCAGGATGATCGCGATCAGCCCTGCCTCGCGCATCGTTCCGATGCGTTTCCAGGCCGGCGCCTGCCTCTCGGTTGCAACCATCGTATCCACTGCCATTTCCGCCTCCCCGGCTCTTTCCGTTCTTTCAGGCGACATGGGCTGTCCTGCCTGTTGCGGTTCCATCCGCCTGCGTCACCCCCGACGCCAGGCGGATCACCGCCTCCTCGCTCATGTCCGTATCATCAAGCTCGCCGGCAATTGCGCCTTCGCGCACCACTAGCACCCTGTCGCAAAGTCCGAGCAGCTCCGGCAACTCCGACGAGATCACGACGATGCCGATGCCGGTTTCGGCGAGCTCTCGCAGCAGCCGATGGATTTCGGATTTTGCGCCGACGTCGATGCCGCGCGTCGGCTCGTCCATCAGGATCACTTGAGGGCGAACGGCAAGCTGCTTGGCGATCGCCACCTTCTGCTGGTTGCCGCCCGACAGCGACGAGACGGGCATATCGATGCCGCCCATGCGCACGCCGAGCCGGCGCACGAAATCGCGGGCGAGATCAGCCTCGGCCCTGGAATTCAGCAATCCGAGCGGCCCGGTCAGCGTCTTGAGGTCAAGCACGGAAATGTTCTGGGCGATCGGCAGGTCGACGAAGACGCCGGAGCCCTTGCGATCCTCCGAGAGGTAGACGATGCCGGCATCGACCGCATCGCGGTAATTGCCGATGCGCTGCGGCTTTCCGCGCAGCGTAATCTCACCCTTCGACTTGGCCCTGAGGCCACAGATCGCTTCGGCGATCTCGGTTCGACCGGAGCCGATCAGTCCGCCGATGCCAAGGATCTCGCCGCGCTTCAGGTCGAAGGAAACGGTGTCGATACGATCGCCGTCGCTCAAGGCCCGGACCGAAAGAATGGTCTCGTCCGAGCGCGCCTCCGGCGCCTGCTTTTGCGGATAGAGCTGGCTGATTTCGCGGCCGACCATGCGGCGCACCACATCGTCGGCCGTCACGTCGGCGATCTTCTCGGTGACCACATGGCGGCCATCGCGAAACACAGTGACGCGGTCGCAAAGCGAGAAAATTTCGGCCATGCGGTGGCTGATATAGATGATGGAAATACCAGCGGCCTTGAGATCGCGGATGATGGCGAACAGCGCCTGCGCTTCGGCTTCCGTCAGCGCCGCGGTCGGCTCGTCGAGGATCAGCACGCGGCAGTCGAGCGTCAGCGCCTTGGCGATCTCGACGAGCTGCTGGCTGGAAATGGCAAGGTCGGCGACCTTGCGGCGAACGTCGATCGGCGCCAGCCGGTTCATCACAACTTGGGCTTCGCGCTCGAGCGCGCCGTAATTCATCAGCGGCGAACGGCGGCGGTTGGTGGCCGCCATGAACATGTTTTCCGCCACCGTCGCATCCGGGCAGAGGGCGATTTCCTGGTGGACGAGGCCGATGCCGAGCGTCTGGGCGATCGCCGGCGAGGCAATCTTCACGGGGGCTCCATCGACCAGCACCTCGCCGTCATTCGGCTGCAGCACCCCGGCAAGGATGTTCATCAGCGTGGATTTGCCGGCGCCATTTTCGCCGCAGAGTGCGTGGATCTCTCCCCGCTCGAGGCGAAAATCCACCTCCGTCAGCGCCTTCACCGCACCGAAATGCTTGGTGACGCGCCGGACCTCCAGAACCGGTTGTGCTGTCATGCTGTCCTCCACCCGCACTCCTGGCTGCCCGGAAACGCCCGGGCAGCCAATGCACGATCTTACTCGTCGATACCCTTGGTGCCACGACGCTTCAGGTACTTGTCCCAGTAGAAGTCGTCGGCATTTTCGGCGGTAACGATCGAAAGGCCGTTGTCGACGAAGGGGATGCTCATCGGGTTGAAGCCGGAACGCTTGGCATCGTTCATCGGGTCGATCAGTTCCGGGTGCTTGGCCATCCACAGGAGCATGAAGCCCATGTAGCCCTGCATGCCCTGGTTCGGGTTGATCGAGCCGAAGACTTCGCCGGCCTTGATCATGTCCAGGATATTGGCGTTGACGTCGGCGCACATGACCAGCACCTTGCCGCCGCTCTCCTTGCTGGCCTGAGCCGCACCGATCGCGGAGTTGGCTTCCGGCATGAACACGGCGCCGAGGTTCGGATTGGCCTGGATGAGGCTCATCAGGCCCTGATAGGCCTTGTTCGGATCCTGGTTCGAGGCGGCGCGACCGACGAGTTTCATGTCGGGCCACTTCTCGGCCATGCGATTGACGAAGGCGGTAATGCGCTTGTCGTGGTTGTCCTGGCCGGGGTTTTCAAGAACGGCATATTCGCCCTTGCCGCCCATCTTCTCGGCGATCGCGTCGGCGGCATAGATGCCTTCGCGGGTGTTGTCCGAGGTGATGAAGGAGACGCGCTTCGACAGCGGCGAGTCCGCCGCGAAGGTCACAACGGCCGTGCCCTGGTCGATCGCCCGGTTGATCGGCTCGATGAACGGATCGGAGTTCATCGGGTGTACCAGAATGCCGGCCGGGTTCTGGGCGAGCGCCTGGTCGAAAGTGGCGATCTGCTTGTTGACGTCATATTCTGGCGTGCCGGTATATTCGGTCTCGCAGCCGAACTGCTGGCCGGCCTGCTTGAACATTTCATAGACCGGGAACCAGTATTCGACGCCCGAAACCATGACGTTCATGACGTATTTTTCGCCGGGCTGGCAGCGAAACGGGTTCGCCGTTTCGGCGCTGGCCGAACCTGCCCAGAACGAAGCTGCAATGACCGCCAGAGCGGTCGTGCTGAGAAATTTGCGCACGCGTCCTCCTCGAGGCCGAAGCCCCTCCCAAAAAACCGATAGGGCCGTTTGCTTGCGGCCGCTGAATGTATGAGTTTGCCGGAACTCCTCCTCGACTTCCGACAATTGCGATTTAAGCCGCGGACTCAGCCTCTGTCAATATAATTCATAGCATGAATAATAATTCATGCGCGACGTGGGAAAACTCGGGTCTGGTCCTTCAATCAGCTGTCACGCAGACCCTTTAGAGCGCGCACATGATTACCCTGCAACAGATCGCCTTTCATGCCGGCTGCTCGCTGGCGACCGTCTCGCGGGTGCTGAAGGGCGAAGGCCCGGTCAGCGACGAAATGGTGCGCCGCGTGCGCCGGGCCGCGGCCGAACTCGGCTACCGGCCACAGCCGGCCACGGGCCGCGCGGCCAGCCGCAGCCAGCCGATCGTCGGCGTGCTGGTGCCAAGCGTCACCAACCCTGTGTTCGCCGCCTCGCTCGGCGGCATCCAGCATCGATTGCAGGCCGCAAACCATGGCGTGCTGATTGCCCAGTCCAATTACGATCCCGCACTCGAGGCACGCGCCGTGCGCTCGCTGCTCGAACAGCGGCCGACCGGGCTGATCCTGACGCTCTGCGACGCCAAGACCAGCGAGGCGCTTTCGGCGGCGCTGCCGCCGACGGTGCTTCTCAACAACCGTCCGGTTGCTCGCTTCGCCGCTGCCGTCACCGTCGACAATTACCGGGCGGGCTTCGAGCTCACCCGCCACATGCTCGACCACGGTCATCGCCGCATCCTCGTCGTCTCCGGCCACTTCCGTTCGTCCGACCGGGCGCGCCTGCGCTACGACGGATATTCCGCCGCCATGAGAGAAGCGGGTGTCCAGCCGATGGAAGCGGTCGAGATCCCCTTCGTCGACGGCTACGAGAACCTCGACCTCGCGACGGTTCTAACGCAGCACCGCCCGACGGCGATCATCGCTTCCAACGATCTTCTGGCGCTCGGCGTGATCGCGGCGCTTCGGCGCGAAGGCCTTGCCGTTCCGGACGATGTCTCGGTCGCCGGCTTCGACGGCATCGCCCTTGGACGGCTGATGACGCCGGCGCTGACGACCATCTCCATGCCTGACGGCGACATGGGGCTTGCGGCAGCCGCCCTGCTGCTCGATATGGCGGAGAACGCGTCGGTCTGCCGCCATCTCAATCTCGACTGCCGCCTATATCCCGGCGGCACGGTTCGCCACCTCGCCTGACCAAACACGAAAACGCCGCCCCGAGATTTCCCCGGGGCGACGCTTGTCACCTAGGTACAGGATCAGCTGCGCGGCAGCAGGCTTTCGACTTCGGCTGCAGCTTCGTCCAGCGCTTCCTTCGGCGTGGCCTGCTGCTCGACGATGCGCGACAGGTTCTCGACGATCGTCTGCGTGACCTTCACGCCGTTGCTGCCCGGGAAGGCATACCAGGGGCGCATCAGCGGCATCTGCTCGAGGCCGGCGCGGAACAGCGGGTTCTCCTTGTAGAAGTTGGCGAGATAGTCCGGCGACTTGGCGGCCAGCTCGTTGTTCGGCACGTAGCCGGTGCCGGGAACGACGACCGAGGCGCCATAGGGGCCGGCGGCGAACTTTGCAAATTTCCAGGCGGCTTCCTGCTTCTCGGCGTCGCGCGTCAGGATGACGACGGCATTGCCGCCGGTCGGCAGCTTGCCCTTGGCCGGATCGATCAGCGGAATATGGGCGGTGCGCAGGTCGAACTTGTCGCCGACATTCTTGATGGTGTTGCGAAGTGCCCCCGTCGTCTGGAAGGCGAAGCCGACCTTGCCGGCAACGAAGGCCTGCTCGCCCGCCTGCTTGGTCAGAACCGGCAGGCCACCTTCCTTGACCATGCGGTCGAGCACTTCGACAGCCTTCTCACCTTCGGGCCCATTGAAGGCAACCTTGCCTTCGTCTTCGCTCAACATCTCGCCGCCGGCGCCGAAGAGCAGCGCGGAGAACATCCAGTCGTCGCCCTGCCAGCGGAAGTCGATGCCCTCGTTACCGTCGCCGAGCGCCTTGATCTTACCCCCGAGCGCTATGACCTCGTCCCAGGTCTTCGGCGGGTTTTCCGGGTCGCCGCCGGCTTTGCGCACCAGATCGGCATTGTAGTACATGATCGGGTTGGAGGTGGCGAAGGCAAGGCCAACCTGCTTGCCGCCGACCTGGGCGAGCTTCAGGATGTTTTCCGAGAAGCCCTGCTCGGCCATGTTGCCGTCCTTGGCGATGAACGGGCCGAGATCGACGGGGATGTCGCGCTCGTTGACCATGCGCAGGCGGTTGAGACCGATGAAGGTGAGATCGGGCATTTCGGCCGTACCGGCCTGGCGCATGATCGTCTGGATGCCTTCCTCATAGGTCGCCGACGGGTTGGCGAAGGTGATCTTGATATCGGGGTTTTCTTCCATGAACTTCTTCGAGATCGTGTCCATCACGTCCTTGAAGAAGCCGGGCATCGGGTAATGCACCGTCAGCTGGGTCTCGGCGAAAGCGGGGGCAGCGAGCATCAGCGATGCGGCAGCCGCGGTAAAAAGCTGTCTCAGATGTGTCATGGTTGCGCTCCAGGTTGGACCGTTCAGCCTTTGAGACCGGTCATGGTGATGCCCTCGACGAAGCGCTTCTGCGCCAGCAGAAAGGCGGTGACGAGAGGAAGGGTGATGATGAGAGTGGCGGCCATCAGCGCGCCGTAGTCGTCGCCTGCTTCCGCGGCGCGGAAGTAGAGAAGACCAAGCGGCGGGGTGGCGTAATCCTGGTTGGTGACGACGATCAGCGGCCAGAAGAGATCGTTCCAGTGGGCGACGACCGAGAAGATCGCGAAAGCCGTGATCGCCGGCCAGGCATTCGGCACGATGACCCGCGCAACGATGCCCGCCTCCGACATGCCATCCAGGCGCGCCGCGTGGATCAGATCGTCGGGCATGGCCCGGAAGAACTGCAGGAACAGGAAGATCGCGAACACCGAGATCGAGAACGGCGCCACAAGTGCGGTGTAGCTGTTCAGGACCGAGAGCCTGTCGAAGGCGACATATATGGGCAGCGCCGTCGCGTGGATCGGCACCAGGAGGCCGAGCATGACCAGAACCATCATCGTGCGGGCGGCCCGGAACTTCAGCTTCGCCATGGCATAGGCGCAAGGTATGGCAACGACGATCTGGATGACGAAGATCAGCGCGCAGACGATCACGCCGTTGAAGAGCAGGGTCGACATCGAAACGCGCGACAGCGCCTTGGAGAAGTTCTCGACATAGGACCATTGCTGCGGGATCAGCGACAGCGACGAGGAGAAGATCTCGCTCTGCGCCTTGCCGGCGGTCGAGACCATGAAGATGTAGGGCGCAAGGAAGAGGAGCGAGCCGAGCGAAAGGACCGCAAGACGGACGATGCGGGCGACGGAAGGAGCGTTGGTGGTCATGCGTAATGCACCTTCCGGTCGAGCACGCGGTACTGCAGGAACATCAGGACGACGAGGATGGCGAGGAAGACGACGGTCATGGCCGAGGCGTAGCCGACGCGCAGGTAGACGAAACCCTCCTGGTAGATGGTGAAAAGCAGCACCTCCGACGCCTTGTTCGGACCACCCTCCGTCAGCGTCTTCACCGTCTCGAACACCTTGACCGAATTGATGATGCTGATGGTGGTGACGAACAGCGTCGTCGGCCCGAGCATCGGCCAGGTCACCAGGCGAAAGCGATCGAACCACGACTTGGCACCATCGACTTCGGCAGCGGCATAGAGTTCGCGCGGGATTGCCGTGAGGCCGGCGAGGAACAGCACCATGTTGAAGCCGACCGACTGCCAGATGCCGATGATCGACAGGCCATAGAGCACCGTGCCGGAGGCGCCGAGCCAGTTGGGGCCGGCAATGCCGAAAACGGCGAGGAAGGTGTTGATCGGGCCGATGGTCGGGTGGAACAGGAACTGCCAGACCGTGGCCATGGCAACGAGCAGCGAGGCGACCGGCAGGAAATAGACGGTCCGGAAAAAGGCTCGGCCCTTGGTTTCCGCCTCGATCAACATGGCGATCGCCAGCGAAAGCACGATCGATACCGGCGTGACGATCGCGGTGTAGACGGCGGTGTTCCAGAGCGAGCGAAGGAAGGTGCGATCGCCGAAGAGCTCGGCATAGTTCTCGAAACCGACGAAACGAAAGCTGCCGTAGCCGAGCTCGAAATCGGTGAAGCCGAGCACGATCACGGCAGCGGTCGGCAGCAGGATGAACAGGAAGAGCAGCGTGATGGCTGGCAGCGCCAGCAACCAGGCGATGCGGGCTTCGCGGCGATCGGGGTGAGACGCAGCACTCGCGGTTTCGAAGGTTGCGACACTAGCCATGGACCTTCTCCAGCGTCGCGGCGATAGCGATCGGCTCGGCTGCCACCCGGGTGCCCTCGCCGTCGAACAGCATCGCCCGTTCCGGCATGAACGCGACATCGACGGGCTGACCGATCGCGAGTGCTGCGGCTTCGGCGGGTGCTGACTTGGCGGTGATCACTTCGCCGATCGCATCGAGGCGAGCGTGGACGATCACCTCGGAGCCGAGAAACTCCATGCGCTCGACCCGCGCAGTCAGCCGGCCGGCGCCTGCCGCATGGAAGCGCACGAATTCCGGGCGGATCGCGAGCTTCACCGGTGCATCCGGCGCCTGCCCGCGGCTTGCCAGAAGCACGAGATCGCCGAAGCGCACAATGCTTGCGGTATCCGTGCGGGTTTCGAGTACGTTGATCTTCGGCTGACCAAGGAAGCGCGCAACCTCGATATGGGAGGGGTTGTCGTAGATCTCCTTCGGGCTCGCCAGTTGCAAGAGATTGCCGCCGATCATGACGGCGACGCGGTCGGCCATCGACAGCGCTTCGGACTGGTCGTGGGTGACATAGAGTGTCGGCACGCCGGCGCGGCGGTGCAGATCGACGATTTCGCCGCGGGCATGGACGCGCAGGTTGGCGTCGAGATTGGAGAGCGGCTCGTCCATCAAGAACACGGCCGGACGGCGCACCATGGCGCGGGCAAGCGCCACGCGCTGGCGCTGGCCGCCGGACATCTGCCCGGGCTTGCGGTCGAGCAGATGATCAATCTTCAGCGCTCCGGCCATCTCCTTGACCTGGCGCTGGATATCGCTGCGGATCTGCTTCTGCCCCGGCAGAAGATTGCCGACCATGGGCAGGCGCTGCATCGCCGTCAGGCGCCGCATGGCGAGCGGCACGGCAATGTTTTGACCTGCCGTCAGGTGCGGATAGAGCGCGTAGGACTGGAACACCATCGCCACGTTGCGATCGGCCGCCGCCATGCGCGCGACACTGCGGCCGCCGATGACGATCTCGCCGGCATTGCCGTGATCAAGGCCGGCGACGATGCGCAGAAGCGTGCTCTTGCCGCAGCCGGAAGGGCCGACGAGCGCAATGAACTCGCCGGCTTCCGCCTCCAGGCTGACGCCCTTCAGGATGGCGTTGCCGCCATAGGACTTGGTGATGCCATCCAGCGAAAGCACGCTCATTGCGCTGCCTCCACGCGAACCTTCTTCTTGGCGGCGAGCGGATAGACGTCCTCGACGATCGGGTCGAGCACGTGGCTCGTCAGACCCGGCACCGCGACGATTTCGCTGGTCACGCCGGCATCGGTGAACGCGTGCACGACGGCACCGACCAGCCGCTCGCCCGGCATCGGCCGTTCCAGCGTGTCGATGATAAAGGAGGTCGGCGGCGCCCAGACGAGCGACGTCCCTGCATGTTCGCCGGTCCAGGCCCAGTGCAGGTGACCGCTGGCATGCAACGCCACCTCGGCTTCGGCGAAAAGATCAAAGAGCCGCTGGCGCTGGCGGGGACGGATGCCCCAGTAGCCGGTGTCGCCTTCGGCCGGGGCGTCGACGAAGAGCGGCTTGTGGGCGAACACCGCCACCCGGCGGCCGTCGCGACCAAGCAGTTGTTCCTCCAGCCAGGCAAATTGCCTGTCTTCTTCCTCGTCCTCGAAGCCGATCAGCAGGCTGTTGAGGCCGAGCAGCCGCCAGTCGCCATGGTCGCGGCCCCAGTAGTCCGGACCGGCGAGACGGCGCCAGCGGGCAAGCCGGACGGGGTCTACAGGCTGGTGCGAGCCCGGCAGATGGCCGACATCGTGATTGCCGGGAACGATCGCGACCGGCATCGAGAGCTGGCCGATCAGATCGAGCGAGAAGGAGATATCGTCCTCGTGGTCGGCACCATCGATGGTGACATCGCCCGTGTGGATGACGAGATCGGGTTTTACCGCCTCGATCCAGGCGCGAACCGGTTCCCAATTGCCGTTGAAATGGCTTTTGGCGGGGCTGAGATGGGTGTCGCTGATCTGGACGATTTTCATGGAAACGGGCCTCCGACGATGGCTTGCGGTATCCGCGTCGGAGGGCTGTCTCTCCCCTTCTCTGCGGTTGGCCGCAGTCTTTAGGGAGCCGCCATGTCAGTTTGGTAACAGCCGTTCTCAGCTGATTTTCAGTTTCTCCATGAAAGCGTCATTTTCCGAAGCCCGGCCGGCGCGAACCGGCACGCGCGCACCGGATGTGTCTGCGTCTTCTTTCCCCAGACTCACCACTTTGCACCGAGCTCGCCCCGAATAGATGCCGGACAGGATTGCTCCATAACGGTCGCAAGCATCGCATTCGACGCGTCTGCTTCGGCGACGACCCAGTCGCGAAAGGCCTGGATCTTCTTCTGCCGCCTGGTGCTTTGCGGATAGACCAGCCAATAGGCGCGGCCGTCGCGCACCACATGCTCGAACGGCCGGATCAACCTGCCGCTCTTCAGTTCATCCATCAGGAAGGTCGAGACGGCAATCGCCATGCCGTGATCCGCCAGGATGGTGGCGACATCCATCGCCTGGACGTCGAAGATCAGCTCGGTACCGTTGCTCGCCGGCGGCTCGACGCCGGTTTCGATCATCCAGCGTCGCCACCAGTTGGCGTTGCCGAAACGCCGGATCCTCAAGACGTCGGCGGGCTCCTTGAGTTGATGTTTCTCCAGGAAGGACGGCGTACAGACCGGCACGTAATCGAGCGGAAACAAGGGAAAGACATCGTTACCCGGCCAGTCGCCGGCGCCGCTGCGCACCGCGAGATCGATGGCATCACGCTTGAAATCGATGAGTTCGGTCGACATGTGCACCCTGATGCTGATGTTCGGATGCGCGGTCTGGAAGGTGGCGAGCCGCTGGCCGAGCCAGCTCGAAACGACGGTCGGCAGCACCGAGATGTGCAGGTGATGTTCGGTCTTGTCGGCAATCTCCGAGAAGGCCGCCCCCAAAAGATCGATCGCTTCGGTTACCTTTGGCGCCAGCTGCCGCCCGGCACCGGTCAGCCGCACCTCGCGCGGAAGGCGGACAAAGAGCGGCGCGCCAATGCGGTCCTCCAACAACCGGATCTGGTAGCTGACGGCCGCCTGCGTCATGCCGAGCTCTTCGGCGGCGCGGGTGAAACTCAGGTGCCTGGCGGCGGCCTCGAAGGCGCGCACTGCACTCATAGGGGGAATCTTGCTCATGACGCTGAGATAAGCATTCTTTATGCCAGCATGCGAGAAATCGCTTTGCGCGAAACGGCAAAAAACCTCACTTTTTTCGCGAACACACGCCTTGTAGAGAAGTGAGGATAGCAATGCTTAGCGCAGTGCGATCAATGATTTACCATGTCCTGAATTGGGCCGACAGGACCCTCAGTGCTCCGGTCGCCATCGACGCGTTCAACGAGTTCCAGCTCCGGGATATCGGCCTGACGCGGGACCAGGAACATATCCGTGCGCGCGTCGGCGACACAGCGGATCCGTGGCACTGGCCGGAGGAGCCCGATCCCGATCCCGTGCCGGTGCAACCCGCAGCGAAAACAGTTTGCAGCGAAGGGCCGCGCATTGCCCGCGTCTCGCCCCGCGCCCTGGCTGGAGAAAATAAAGACATAAGCATTTCTTTATGCGATTGACGAGAAAGCGATTGCAGAGCATTGTCCCGGCATCGTGGTTCTGCGCCTCGCCATCCGGCGGGGCGGAGCTAAGAGGGAATTCGGTGCGGCGCTGACAAGCGCTAAGGCCGGAGCTGCCCCCGCAACTGTAGGCGGAGAGCGGCCGTTCGATGATGTCACTGAGGAAGACGCCTCGGGAAGACGGAACGGTCCGCGTTGACCCGCAAGCCAGGAGACCTGCCGCGATGAACAACGTCCACGGGCGGGGTGTCCGATGAGGCGCGTTGACGACGCGGGACCCTTCTCGCGTCGCGGATGCGTCGCATTCAAACCTTGCCCTTCAACCTTCGGGGTAAGGAAATGACCATCAAGACTGCCAATCTCGGCTTCCCGCGCATCGGCCGCCACCGCGAACTGAAACTCGCGCTTGAACGCTACTGGTCCGGCAAGATCAGCCGTGACGACCTTTTCGACGTCGGCCGCCGGCTTCGGGCCGAAAACTGGGCGGCGCAAAAGGCGCGCGGCATCGATATCCTCCCTTCGAACGATTTCTCGTTCTACGACCACGTGCTCGATACTGCCGTGCTCGTCGGTGCGGTCCCGGCCGCCTATGGCTGGAAGGGCGGTCCCGTCGATCTCGACACTTACTTTGCCATGGCGCGCGGCTCGACGGGTTCGCCCTGTGCTTCCGGTTGCACGCATGCGGGTGACGGCGGCAACGCCGCACTCGAGATGACCAAGTGGTTCGATACCAACTACCATTACATGGTGCCCGAATTCGAAGCGGATCAACGTTTTGCGCTGACGCATAACCGGCCGCTCGAAGCCTTTCTCGAAGCTGAAGCCCTGGGCTATCGAACCCGCCCGGTCCTACTTGGCCCGGTGACCTTCCTCAAGCTCGGCAAGGCGAAGGGCGGAGATTTCGATCCCCTCGACCTGATCGAGCGCCTGCTTCCCGTTTACGTCGAGCTGCTCACCGAACTTGCCGATGCCGGCGCCGACTGGGTTCAGATCGACGAGCCTAGTCTGGTGCTCGATCTTACCGACCGGGAAAGGCAGGCCCTGGACCTTGCCTATCATACGTTCCGGGCGAAAGTTCCCGGGCTTCGGATCATGCTTGCGACCTATTTCGGCGCGATCGGCGACAATATGGTGAGCGCCCTTGCGCTGCCGATCGCGGGCCTGCATGTCGATCTCGTGCGCGCGCCGCAGCAGATCGAGGTCCTCATCCAATCCGCTCCGGCTGACCGGGTGCTGTCGCTCGGCGTCATCGACGGCCGCAACGTCTGGAGGACGGATCTTGCCGGCCTGTTCAGCCGCCTGCAGCCGCTGGTCTCTGCCCATGGCTGCGACCGGATCGAGCTTGCGCCCTCGTGCTCGCTCCTGCATGTGCCCGTCGACCTCGACATGGAACGGGCGCTCGACCTGGAGCTTGCCTCGTGGCTCGCTTTCGCCGTGCAGAAGCTCGATGAATTAAGCCTTCTCGCCCGTGCCTTCGAGCCGGGGCTTGCCAGCCCGGAAAGGGTCTTTGCCGCCTCGAGCGAAGCGGCCAAGGCGCGTCTGACGTCGCTCAGGATCCATGATCCACTTGTTGCCGGGCGACTGAAGGCGCTGACGGCAGCCGACAGCGAGCGCCGGTCTCCCTTCCCAGCCCGTCGCGCGCTCCAGGCGGACGCGCTGCCGTTGCCGCTTTTTCCGACGACGACGATCGGCTCCTTCCCGCAGACGCCGGAGGTACGGCAGGCCCGTTCCCTGCATGCCAAGGGCGAACTCAGCTATGTCGACTACACCGCCTATCTGCGCCGGGAGACCGAGCAGGCGGTGCGCTGGCAGGAAGAGATCGGCATCGACGTGCTGGTACACGGCGAGTTCGAGCGTAACGACATGGTGCAGTATTTCGGCGAGCAGCTGTCGGGCTACGCCTTTACCCGAAGTGGCTGGGTACAGAGCTACGGTTCGCGCTACGTGCGCCCGCCGATCATCTTCGGCGACGTTTCCCGGCCAAACCCGATGACGGTCGAATGGGCGGCCTTTGCGCAGTCACTGACCGATCGACCGGTCAAGGGCATGCTGACGGGTCCGGTCACCATGCTGCAATGGTCCTTCGTGCGCGACGACCTGCCGCGGTCGGTGGTGTGCCGGCAGATCGCGCTGGCGCTCAGCGACGAAGTCAGGGACCTCGAGGCATCGGGCATCGCCATCATCCAGATCGACGAGCCGGCGCTGCGCGAGGGCCTGCCGCTCAGGGCCGCCGACCGCAAGGCCTATCTCGACTGGGCGGTGGAGTGCTTCCGCCTCAGCGCCGCCGGCGTCGGCGACGCCACCCAGATCCACACCCACATGTGCTATTCGGAGTTCAACGACATCATGCCGGCGATCGCGGCGATGGATGCCGACGTGATTTCGATCGAGACGTCGCGATCGAAGATGGAACTGCTCGGCGCGTTCACCGGAAGGGCCTATCCGAACGAGATCGGCCCGGGCGTCTACGATATCCATTCGCCGCGCGTACCGGCGGTGGATGAAATGGTGCACCTCATCGAGCGCGCGACCGAGGGGCTGACGCCGGCGCAGATCTGGGTCAACCCGGATTGCGGGCTGAAGACCCGGCGCTGGGAGGAAACCCGGCCAGCACTTGTCAACATGGTGGCGGCGGCGCGCGCCCTGCGCCAGGCCTTCGCGGATGATCCCTACAAGGCGCTTCGCGCATGACGGGCCACACGGAAGCGGCGTCGGGGGAAACCCCGGCGCCACAGACCCTCGTCGATATCGTCTTTCCCGGCGACACCAATCATCACGGCACCCTCTTTGGGGGTGCCGCATTGGCGCTGATGGACAGGATCGCCTTCATCGTTGCCACCCGCCACGGCCGCATACCCTTCGTCACCGCCTCCTGCGACCGGATCGATTTTCGCGCACCCGCCCGCATCGGCCAGATCGTCAGTTTCTCTGGCCGCCCGGTGCGCGTCGGGCGACGCTCGATGGTCGTCGACGTCGAGATGGTGGCCGAAAACCTTGCGACCGGCGGCCGCGATCTTTGCTCACGCGGACGGTTCACCATGGTTGGGATGCCGCAGGACAAAGGTGCCGACTGGCGCCTTCCGCCGCTCGCCGAGCCCGCGCCGGTGGTGCCCGAGGCGGTGGTGCCCGCGGCGGATTTCGTCGGCATGACCGACATCGTTTTTCCGGGCCAGACCAACAGCGCCGGCGCGCTCTTCGGCGGCGATGCACTCGCCCAGATGACGAAGGCGGCCTTCGTCGCCGCGACCCGACTGACCGGCAAAGCGATGGTGCTCGCCTCCTGCAGTAGCGATTTCAAGCGGCGTGTCGCCGCCGGAACGATCGTCGACACGCTGGCGCGCGTCACCCGGACCGGACGCAGTTCCACAACGATAGAGGTCGAGCTCTGGTCGGAAGAACTGCTCAGCGGCGTGCGCGTGCTGACCGTCACCGGGACTTTCGTGATGGTGGCCGTCGACAGCCGCAACCGCCCGGTTGCGGCCTTCGCCGCCTGAGCAAGCCGGGGGCGCCGCTCATGGCGCCCTCGATCCACAGGATTGATTGCGCGCCGCCATTTACTCCCCGTTATCCACACCGAAAAAGAAAAGACCTCTGCACCCCCCGCCTTCAGCATATAGAACCTATTGACGCAGATTTGCGATGAACTACTATATGTAGTGTTCGAGGTTCTTCCGATTCGCAAGGATTGGGAGCTAAGACGGGAATACGGTGCGCCGGCGGGTTTTCCGCTCAGGCTATGCCGTAGCTGCCCCCGCAACTGTAGACGGCGAGCGACTGTCCGGAATTGGACCACTGAGGCATGAGGCCTCGGGAAGGTCGGGATGGAAGCTTTGACCCGTAAGCCAGGAGACCTGCCTCGAGCAATAAACGTCCACGGGCGGGGTGTCCGGAGGGGTTGAGTGCGTGGCAGGATGAGCCTGCCCGATCGTCTCGACATCTCCCCGGCAGCCTGTCGAAAGCTTCGGGGTGAAGTCATGTCAGTTTCTTCCAGTTCAGATCCACCTTCTGCGGACGGGTGCGCATTGTTGCGCGCCTGATCGAAAGGCCGCGCCCTGAGAGCCCGCATCCGCGGAAATTCCGGAGCGCCCGACCAGAACGAGCCGGCCAGGTCGCGTAGCTGCACATGGACCAGCTTGCCGACATCCACTCCGGTCGAGGCGACCGGGGAGCGATGTTTCGTGCCCTATCGCCAAGCCCACGGTTCGCGTCCGCGCGCGCCGACGACCTCTTGCGCCCAATTTTCAGTTTCATTCACGAGGAACCCATGTCCGTCACCGTCTACAGCAAGCCCGCCTGCGTGCAATGCACCGCCACCACCCGCGCGCTCGATCGCCAGGGCATCGACTACAGGATCGTCGACATCTCCGAGGATGCGGACGCCTTCGCGCTGGTGCAGGACCTCGGCTACCGCCAGGTCCCCGTGGTCATCGCCGGCGAGCAGCATTGGGCCGGCTTCCGGCCGGACATGATCGGCGCGCTCGCCTGAGGAACGAAGCGATGGGCCTGATCGTCTATTTTTCCAGCCGCTCGGAAAACACTCATCGCTTCGTCGAAAAGCTCGGCCTTCGCGCGGCCCGCATACCGCTCAGGGAAGGTAAGGACACGCTTACAGTCACGGAGCCCTACGTGCTCGTCGTGCCGACCTATTGCGGCGACGACGGCCGGGGTGCCGTGCCGAAACAAGTGATCCGTTTCTTGAACGATACGGGCAACCGCTCTCACATCCGCGGCGTGATTGCTGCGGGCAACAGCAATTTCGGCGCGACCTACGGGATCGCCGGCGACGTGATCTCGGCCAAGTGCCGGGTACCCTATCTCTACAGGTTCGAGCTGCTCGGAACCGACGAGGACGTCGCCAATGTCAAAAACGGGATGGAACGATTTTGGACGTCACAACACTCGAACGCCCCCTGAAGGCGACGGAAGCGGCGCTGGATTACCACGCGCTGAACGCGATGCTGAACCTCTACGATGAGGAGGGGAAGATCCAGCTCGACAAGGACCGGCAGGCGGCTAAACAGTACTTCCTCCAGCACGTCAACCAGAACACGGTCTTCTTCCATAACCTGCGGGAAAAGCTCGATTATCTGGTGACCGAAGGCTATTACGAGCAGGAAGTGCTGGACCAGTATTCATTCAACTTCGTGCGCGATCTCTACGACCACGCCTATTCGAAGAAGTTCCGTTTCCCGACCTTCCTCGGCGCCTTCAAATACTACACGTCCTATACGCTCAAAACCTTCGACGGAAAGCGCTACCTGGAACGCTACGAAGACCGCGTCTGCATGGTGGCGATGGCCTTGGCGCGCGGCAACGAGGCGCTTGCCCGCGATCTCGTCGACGAGATCATTTCCGGCCGTTTCCAGCCGGCGACGCCGACCTTCCTCAATGCCGGCAAGAAGAGCCGTGGCGAGCTCGTCTCCTGCTTTCTGCTGAGGATCGAGGACAACATGGAGAGCATCGGCCGCGCCATCAATTCGGCGCTGCAGCTTTCCAAGCGCGGCGGTGGCGTGGCGCTGTCACTCACCAACATCCGCGAGATGGGCGCGCCGATCAAGCAGATCGAGAACCAGTCCTCCGGGGTCATCCCGGTCATGAAGTTGCTGGAAGACTCGTTCTCCTACGCCAACCAGCTCGGCGCGCGCCAGGGCGCGGGCGCGGTCTACCTGCATGCCCACCACCCCGACATCATGCGCTTCCTCGATACCAAGCGCGAAAATGCCGACGAGAAGATCCGCATCAAGACGCTGTCGCTCGGCGTCGTCATCCCCGACATCACCTTCGAGCTCGCTCGCAACAACGAGGACATGTACCTGTTCTCGCCCTATGACGTGCAGCAGGTCTATGGCGTGCCGCTCACCGAAATCTCGGTGACGGAGAAGTATCGCGAGATGGTGGAGGATGCCCGCATCCGCAAGCGCAAGATCAAGGCGCGCGACTTCTTCCAGATCATCGCCGAGATCCAGTTCGAGAGCGGTTATCCCTACATCATGTTCGAGGACACGGTGAACCGGGCAAACCCGATTGCCGGCCGTATCACCATGAGCAACCTCTGCTCGGAGATCCTGCAGGTTAGCGAGGCGAGCGAATTCAACGACGACCTCTCCTACAAGCACATGGGCAAGGACATCTCCTGCAACCTCGGCTCGCTGAACATCGCCGCTGCCATGGACAGCCCGGATTTCGGCCAGACGATCGAGACCTCGATCCGCGCACTGACAGCCGTCTCCGAAATGAGCCACATCTCGTCCGTACCTTCGATCGAGAAAGGCAACGACGACAGCCACGCGATCGGCCTCGGGCAGATGAACCTGCACGGCTATCTCGCCCGCGAGCGCATCTATTACGGCTCCGAGGAAGGCATCGATTTCACCAACATCTATTTCTACACGGTGACCTACCACGCGATCCGCGCATCGAACCGGCTGGCGGTCGAAAAGGGCAAGAGCTTCGCAGGCTTCGAAAACTCGAAATACGCCTCTGGCGACTATTTCGACAAATACACCCAGGCCGAATGGCTGCCGGCGACCGAAAAGGTGAAGGCGCTGTTCGAGGAAGCCGGCATTGTCATCCCGACCCAGGAAGACTGGTTGGAACTGAAACGGGCAGTGATGGAAGGAGGTCTCTACAACCAGAACCTCCAGGCCGTGCCGCCGACGGGCTCGATCTCCTACATCAACCACTCGACCTCCTCGATCCACCCGATCGTCTCGAAGATCGAGATCCGCAAGGAAGGCAAGATCGGCCGCGTCTACTACCCGGCCGCCTTCATGACCAACGACAATCTCGAATACTACCAGGACGCCTACGAGATCGGCCCGGAGAAGATCATCGACACCTATGCGGCGGCCACCCAGCACGTCGACCAGGGCCTGTCGCTGACGCTGTTCTTCCGCGACACGGCGACGACCCGCGACATCAACCGCGCCCAGATCCACGCCTGGAAGAAGGGCATCAAGACCATCTACTACATCCGCCTTCGCCAGATGGCGCTCGAGGGCACGCAGGTCCAAGGCTGCGTTTCCTGCGCGCTTTAACGCCGCGTTCCCATCAAGTGCCCCTCACCCTAGCCCTCTCCCCGCTCGCGGGGAGAGGGGACGTGCCCCACGAAACGCTGATGGATGCGTTAGGACGGTGCGGCTCGTCCCTTCTCCCCGCTTGCGGGGAGAGGGTGCCGGCAGGCGGATGAGGGACAATTCCCTCACCGCGTGGATGAGGGGCTGACACGACCCAAAAAGGCAAACCGATGAACATGCACACCAAACCCGCAAGCCGCATCCGCGCCATCAACTGGAACCGGATCGAGGACGACAAGGACCTGGAGGTCTGGAACCGTCTGACCGGCAATTTCTGGCTGCCGGAAAAAGTGCCGCTCTCCAACGACATCCCCTCCTGGGCGACGCTTAAATCCGAGGAACAGACGCTGACGATCCGCGTCTTCACCGGCCTCACCTTGCTCGACACGATCCAGAACGGCGTCGGCGCCGTCAGACTGATGGAGGATGCCGCCACCCCGCACGAGGAGGCGGTGCTTTCCAACATCTCCTTCATGGAGGCGGTGCACGCGCGCTCCTATTCCTCGATCTTCTCGACGCTCTGCCTGACACCCGATGTCGACGACGCCTATCGCTGGTCGGAAGAAAACGAGTTTCTGCAGAAGAAATCGGCACTGATCATGGAGCAGTATTCCTCGGCCGATCCCTTGAAGAAGAAGGTCGCGAGCGTCTTCCTCGAAAGCTTCCTGTTCTATTCCGGCTTCTATTTGCCGATGTACTGGTCGAGCCGCGCCAAGCTCACCAACACCGCCGACATGATCCGGTTGATCATTCGCGACGAGGCGGTACACGGCTATTACATCGGCTACAAGTTCCAGCGCGCGCTTGAACGTCTGAGCGAAGAGCGCCGTCAGGAAATCAAGGACTTCGCCTTCGACCTGCTTCTCGAGCTCTACGACAACGAGGCAAAATACACCGAGGCGCTTTACGACGGCGTCGGCCTGACCGAAGACGTGAAGAAGTTCCTGCACTACAACGCCAACAAAGCGCTGATGAACCTCGGCTACGAGGCGCTGTTCCCGGCCGAGGCGTGCAAGGTCAATCCCGCCATCCTCTCCGCCCTTTCGCCGAACGCCGACGAGAACCACGACTTCTTCTCCGGCTCCGGCTCCTCCTATGTCATTGGCAAGGCGGTGGCGACCGAGGACGAAGACTGGGATTTTTAAAGACAGCCCATCCGGTCACACCTGAAAACAAAAGGCCGGCGAGGAACAACCTCGCCGGCCTTTTGGTTCAGCAATAACAGCCCCTATTCCGCAGCGACCACCCGGCTTCGGCCGATCGTGGCCTGGGTCAGCAGGAAGGCGGCAAGGGCGCAAGCGGCAATCGCGCCGGCCATCGGCAGCGCCGTGCCGTCGAAGAAGATGGTCGCGACCACCATGGCGACGGCGGCGGTGACGAAGTGCAGCGTGCCCATCAGTGCCGACGCCGTGCCGGCGATCTCGCCGTGGTCTTCGAGCGCCAGCACCGCCGAGGTCGGGATGACCAGGCCGAGCACGCCGTAGCCGACGAAGAGGAAGGCAGCCATAACGGGCAACTGGTTGAAGCCGAGGCTCATGGCGATGAACATCGTGACCATGGTGAGCGCGAAGGCGCCGACGGCAAGATGCATGACGCGCACCAGGCCAAAACGCTCGCCGAGCCAGCCGGTCGCCTGCGACACCGCGAAGAACGACACGGCGTTCATCGAGAACGCCAGGCTATATTGCGTCGGCGTCAGCCCATAGTGGTCGATCAGCACGAAGGGTGAGTTGGCGAGATAGACGAGGAAACCGGAAATGCCGAGACCGCCGATGAAGGTCAGCGTCAGGAAGTTGCGGTCGGACAGAAGCAGGCGATAGGCGGCAAGCGCGCTTGCGATGCTGCTGTCGGCGCGGTCCTTCTTCGGTCGGGTTTCCTGCAACTGCGTCGACAGCAGGATCAGGCCGATGAAGGCGGCAATGGTCACCGCATAGAACACGCCGCGCCAGCCGTAGAAGCCGATGACGGCGCTGCCGGCGAGCGGCGCGAGGATCGGCGAAATGCTGAAGACCAGCATCAGCATCGACATCAGCCGCGCCGCCTGAACGCCGGTGTGCATGTCGCGCACCACGGCGCGCGGGATGACCATGCCGGCGGCACCACCGATGCCTTGCAGGAAGCGGAAGGCAATCAGGGTTTCGATGTCGGTCGAAAGCGCGCAGCCGATGCTGGCGACGGTGAAGAGGCCGATGCCGAGATAGAGCGGCGCCTTGCGGCCCCAGATATCGGAGAGCGGCCCATAGATCAGCTGCGAGATGGCAAAGGAGATGAAGAAGGCCAGCAAGCTGAGCTGCACCACGCCGTTTTCGGCCGCCAGATCCTTGCCGATCGACGGCAGGGCCGGCAGGTACATGTCGATTGCAAAGGGGCCGATCGCCGAGATCAGGCCGAGCACGATTGCCGTGCGGAGGAAGGACGTTGTCATGGCAATGAACTTTCAGAAATCGCGCCAGCCGAACCGCTGCCGCCCGGATTGAAACTCAAAGACATCGTCGTGCCAGGATAGAGCGTTGGGGAACCGCATCCTGCACTGACTATTTCGTCCATTAATTTGGACACAAGTGTAAAATTAGACAGTATTGTCTAATTCGTCAATGGGGCCTATCTTCGGTCCATGAAGAAATTTGATTTGGCCTCGGCTGACGCTCGCCCGCAGAAAGGGCAATTCGCGAAACGCCTCTCGATCCTGGAGGCCGCGGCCGATGTTTTCTGTCGGGAAGGCTTTTCCGGCGCCAGCATCGACGAGATCGCAGTCGTTGCCGGGGTCTCCCGCCAGACCATCTACAATCACTACCGCGAGAAAGAGACGCTGTTCATGGCGGTGATCCAGGACATCATGGATCGCGTCAACGGCGTGCTTTTCTCCATCCTCGCGACCTTTCCCGAAAACGCCGACAATCTCGAGGAAGACCTGGCCGAATTTGCCGTGCGCCTCAACAAGAACTGCAATTGCAACCAGGACGCCAAGTTCATCCAGAAGCTGATTTCGACCGAGGGCAACCGCTATCCGCACCTGTTCCAGTTCTGGCGGGAGCAGGGACCGGGCAAGACCGACCGGGCGCTGGCGGCGCTGTTTGCGCGCCTTGCCCACGTCGCACCGCTCGACATCGACGACTTCGACCTCGCAGCGCGCCAGTTCATCGCGCTGATCAAGGCGGACCTGCAGATGGGCGGACTCTTCGGTGAAACGCCGAGCGAAGAAGACCTGGAGATCAGCGCCCGCAGGGCGGTGAAGACGTTCCTGCGCGCCTATGGCCGGCCGGCAGCGGCCCCGGCGGGCTAACACCACCCGGCGCCAGAAACCGATCCCGACCTATCTGGTGATGCGAAAATCATCGATGTGCTCGGGCGGGTCGACAAATTCGGCAACGACCTTCGAAACCGATGCAACCGGCGGGCCGTCATACAGGCGCTCTAGCATGAGGGTGACCGCCGCCTCCGGGCCGCTGATCAATGCAGCCACCGAGCCATCCGCTTCGTTTCGAACCCATCCCACAAGACCGAGCCTGCGCGCCTCGTCGCGCGTCCAGACCCTGAAGCTAACGCCTTGCACCCGCCCGAGAATTCGGACCAGCGCCGTCCTATTGGCCTCAGCCATGGCTCGTCTCCCTTGTCGTCTATCACGCAATCTGGCGCAGGGTGGCGGAAAGACAAGCCACCCGCAAATGGACTGGAAAGGCGACCACTGCAACCTAAAAATTTCCACACTACATTTCAAATATTTTGTTCGTGTATTTTTAAAAGTTGACGCGCGAAAACTTTTATGGTTTTTACGGCCTCACCAAGACGGCGGTGGGAGGGCCTCGCCAGCTTGGCTGAGACACAAGAAGGCCCGCGCCGTTTCCAGGGAGGAAACCATGAACATGTCCCGCATTCTGAAGTCGCTCGCCGCCGGCACGGCGCTGTCGCTCCTCGCCTCCACCGCCTTCGCCGATGGTATCGGCGCATCGCTGCTGACCCAGCAGCATCCGTTCTACATCGAGCTCGCCGACGCGATGAAAGCCGAGGCTGAAGCCAAGAACGTCAAGCTCGAGGTTTCGATCGCCAACCAGGATCTGAACAAGCAGCTCGCCGACGTCGAGGACTTCATCGTCAAGGGCGTCGACGTCATCGTCATCTCGCCGGTCGACAGCCAGGGCGTACGCGCCGCGATCGAGAAGGCCGAGAAGGCCGGCATCAAGGTGATCACCGTCGACGTTCCGGCCAACGGCGCGACCGTGACCTCGCACATCGGCACCGACAACTTCACCGGCGGCGTCAAGGCCGGCGAGCTGATGGCCAAGGTCCTCGACAACAAGGGCAAGGTCGCGGTCATCGACTATCCGACGGTCCAGTCGGTGGTGAACCGCGTCAACGGCTTCAAGGAGGCGATCGCCAAGCATCCCGACATGGAGATCGTCGCGATCCAGACCGGCATTACCCGCGCCGAAGCGCTGGCCGCTGCCCAGAACATGCTGCAGGCCAATCCCGATATCACCGGCATCTTCGGCTTCGGCGACGATGCGGCGCTTGCTGCTGCCGTCGCGGTCAAGGCGGCTGGTCTGGAATCCCAGGTCAAGGTCATCGGCTTTGACGGCATGAAGGAAGCCCGCGACGCCGTCGACACCAACCCGGTCATGGTCGGCGTCATCCAGCAGTTCCCGGACCAGATGGGCAAGCAGGCCGTCGACACCGCCGTCAAGGTTGCCGCCGGCGAAACCGTCCCGGCCGAACAGCCGATCGTTCCGGGCGTCTACACCGCGAAGTAAGTCCTCCCAGGACAGCCGCCGCCTCACCGCAGGGGCGGCGGCACCCATCAGGGTCCGTTTCCGTCCTCTGGCCGGAGGCGCTGCTCTCGGCTGACCTGAAGGAGGCCGCCATGTTTGGTTCGACCAGCGATACCATTCTCGAAATCGACAACGTCACCAAATCCTTCGGCCAGGTCGCGGCACTGAAGGGCATGCGCCTCAAGGTCCGGCGCGGCCGGGTGCACACGCTGCTCGGCGAAAACGGCGCCGGCAAATCGACGCTGATGAAGATCCTCGCGGGCGTGCACGAAGCGACCTCGGGTGAAATCGCCCTCGACGGGCGCCCCTACCAGCCGCGCAATCCGCAGGATGCCGCCGCGCTCGGGCTTGCCATCGTCTTCCAGGAACTCAGCCTCTGCAGCAACCTGACGGTGGCCGAGAACATTCTCGCCACCCGCGAGCCGCGTCGCTTCGGCTTCATCAACGACAAGGAACTGGTCGCCCGGGCCCGCGCGATCGTCGCCGATCTCGGCCTGCCGATCGACGTCAGCGAGAAGGTCGGCAATCTCTCGATCGCCCAGCGCCAGCTGGTCGAGATCGCCAAGGGCCTCAGCCACGAGGCCAAGGTCGTCATTCTCGACGAGCCGACGTCGTCGCTCAGCGACAGCGAGGCCGAGATCCTGTTCGAGATCATCGGGCGGCTGAAGAGCCGCGGCGTCGCCGTCATCTACATCTCGCACCGCATGGAAGAGATCATGCGGCTCAGCGACGACATCACCGTCATCCGCGACGGGGAATATGTCTCCACCCATGACCGTGACGACGTCACCATCGAGGCGCTCATCGCGCTGATGGTCGGCCGCCGCATGGACGAAATCTATCCGCCGCCGGCGCACGAGCAGAAGGCGAAGGCCACGCCGGTTCTGGCCGTCGATGGCCTGACCCGCGACGGCGAATTCGAGGACATCTCCTTCGACATCCGGCCCGGGGAAATCCTCGGCTTCTTCGGACTGGTCGGTTCCGGCCGCTCGGAGGTGATGAACGCGCTGTTCGGCATGAAGACTGCGACCGGCACCGTGCGCTTCGAAGGGCAACCGGTCCGCTTCCGCTCACCGGCAGAGGCGATTGCCCGCGGCATCGGCTTCGTTACCGAAAACCGCAAGGAAGAAGGCCTCGTGCTCAGCCACAGTGTCGGCTGGAACATCTCGATGGCCGCCCTTTCCGACTTCACCAGCCCGCTCGGCTTCACCCGCAGCCGCGCCGAACGCACGGCGGCAGCCCAGGAAGTCGGCCGACTGGCGATCAAGACCCACTCGCTCGATACGCCCTCCGGCTCCTTGAGCGGCGGTAACCAGCAAAAGATCGTGCTCGCCAAGTGGCTGCTGACGAAGCCCAAGGTGCTGATCCTCGACGAGCCGACCCGCGGCGTCGATGTCGGCGCCAAGTTCGAAATCTACAAGATCATCCGCCAGCTGGCGGCCGAGGGAACGGCGATCCTGCTGATCTCCTCCGAGCTGCCGGAGGTTCTGGGAATGAGCGACCGTGTCGTCGTCATGCACGAAGGCGTCATCGGCGCAACGCTCACCAGTGCCGACCTCAACCCGGAAACGATCATGGCGCACGCAACGGGATTCCAATCATGACACAGCAATCCGAAGTCCAGGCCGCCTTCCTGCGTGCCCTGAAACAGTATGGCGGCATCCTTTTGTCGCTGGTGATGCTCTGCGTCATCTTCTCCTTCCTCAACCCGCGCTTCATGTCGGTCGTCAACTTCATGAACATCCTGCAGCAGGTAGCCGTGGTGGCGATCGCCGCCTTCGGCATGACCTGGGTGATCCTGCTCGGCGAGATCGATCTTTCGGTTGGCTCGATCATCGCGGTTGCCGGCATGGTCGGGGCGCAATGTTTCGCCTTCGGACTCGGCTTCGCGCCGGCGCTCGTCGTCACGCTTCTCGCCGGCGCCCTGATGGGCATGCTGAACGGCGTGCTGACGGCAAAGCTGCTTTTGCCCTCCTTCATCGTCACCGTCGCGACCATGGGCATCTACCGCGGCATGGTCAGCCTGCCGACCAACGGCGCGCCGGCGATGATCGAGAATTCGACCTGGACTGCGATCGGCACCGAGAGCTTCCTTGGCCTGCCCATCATCATCTGGGTCGTCGCCGTGCTCTTCCTCGTCAACCACATCCTTTTGAGCAAGACGAGTTTCGGCCGCCGCGCCTATCTGACGGGCGGCAATCGCGAGGCAGCGGTCTATTCCGGCATCAAGGTCGACCGGCTGAAGATCACCATCTTCATGATCTCCGGCGTAATGGCGGCCATCAGCGGCGTGCTGCTCTCCTCCCGCCTGTTTTCCGCCCAGACCAATGCCGGCATGAGCTACGAGCTCGACGCGATCGCGGCTGCCGTGCTTGGCGGCACCTCGCTTGCCGGCGGCGTCGGCACCATGGTCGGCACGCTGATCGGCGCCCTCATCATCGGCGTCATGAACAACGGCATGAACATGCTGTCCGTCCCCTACTTCTACCAGCTCATCGTCAAGGGCCTGGTGATCCTGATCGCCGTCTGGCTCGACGTGCGCGCCAAGCAGGCAAAGCGCTGATCTTTCCGAAGAGAACATTCCCATGCACAAGATACTGACGATCGGCGAAATCCTCGTGGAGATCATCGCCACCGAAAAGGGCGACGGCTTTCGCCAGGCGACCCCTTTGATCGGTCCCTACCCCTCGGGCGCGCCGGCGATCTTCATCGACCAGGTCGGCAAGCTCGGCCAGGCAGCGGCCATGATCTCGCGCGTCGGCAACGACGATTTCGGCCACGTCAACCTCGATCGGCTCAAGGCCGATGGTGTCGATATCTCGGGTATCGCGGTCGATCCCCTCGGCACCACCGGCAGCGCCTTCGTGCGCTACCGCGCCGACGGCAGCCGTGCCTTCGTCTTCAACATCCGCCACAGCGCCTGCGGCACGATCCGGCTCGACGAGGCAACCCGGGCGCTGGTCAGAACCTGCAGCCACCTGCACGTAATGGGCTCGTCGCTCTACGCCCCGAGCGTGGTCGAGAGCATCATCGCCGCAATCGAGATCGTCAAATCGGCCGGCGGCACCGTCTCTTTCGATCCGAACCTGCGGCCGGAAATCCTCGACAGCCCGGGCATGCGCGAGGCGCTGCAGACGGTGCTTGCCAAGACCGACCTATTCCTGCCGAGCGGACAGGAACTCTTCCTGTTCACGCAGGCAAAGACCGAGGCGGAAGCCGTTGCGGAACTGCTCGCCGCCGGCATCAAGGCCGTTGTCGTCAAGCGCGGCGCCGAGGGCGCGAGCTACTTCGATCGTGAAACGACGCTCTCGCATCCGGGCTTTGCCGTCGAGGAAGTCGACCCGACCGGCGCCGGCGACTGCTTCGGTGCGACCTTCGTCACCTTCTGGCTGAACGGAGCCAAACCCGCTGAAGCGCTGGAATTCGCCAATGCCTCGGGCGCGCGCGCCGTCATGATCTCAGGCCCGATGGAAGGCGCCTCGACGCGCGCCGATCTCGAAATCTTCATCACCGCGAAAAAGGGCTGACCGCCATGCAACAGAACCTTCTGATCGACATCGCCCGCTGGTCCGAACGCCCCGGCCCGCGCGGCATTCCCTCCGTCTGCTCGGCCCACCCGCTGGTGATCGAAGCCGCCATGCTGCGGGCACTCAAGGAGGACGCGGCGCTCCTGATCGAGGCGACCTGCAACCAGGTCAACCAGGACGGCGGCTATACCGGCATGACGCCCGCCGACTTCACCCGCTTCGTTGCCGAGATCGCCGATCGCGTCGCGTTCCCGAAGGAAAAGATCATCCTTGGCGGTGATCATCTCGGCCCGAACCCGTGGAAGCACCTGCCGGCAGATGAGGCGATGGACAAGGCTGAGACGATGATAACGGCCTATGCGAAGGCCGGCTTCGCCAAGCTGCATCTCGATACCAGCATGGGCTGCGCCGGCGAGCCGGTGGCGCTGCCCGATGCGATGACCGCAGAACGTGCTGCGCGTCTGGCGGCCGCCGCCGAAGCTGCCCTTCGTGGCGAGAGCCACACCGCTCCCGTCTATATTATCGGCACCGAAGTGCCGGTTCCGGGCGGCGCGCTGGAAGAACTCGACACGCTGGAAGTCACCGCCCCCGAGGCGGCGATCGAGACCGTATCGATCCATCGCCAGGCCTTCGAGAAAGCCGGTGCTGCCGACGCCTTCGGACGTGTCGTCGGCGCAGTGGTCCAGCCGGGCGTCGAGTTCGGCAACGAGAACGTCATCGCCTATGACAGGGCAAAGGCCGCCAAGCTCAGCGCCAGCCTGAAACGGCTCGACGGCGTCGTCTTCGAGGCGCATTCGACCGACTACCAGACGCCGGAGGCGCTGCGCGATCTTGTCTCCGACGGCTTTGCCATCTTGAAGGTCGGCCCGGGCCTGACCTTCGCTCTGCGCGAAGCGCTTTACGGCCTCGACCAGATCGCCGCCTTCCTCTTTCCGGACGCCCGCAAGCAGACGCTGACGGCGGTCACCGAGGGCGTGATGCGCGAGGAGCCGGCCAACTGGGGCAAGTATTACCACGGCTCGGCAGAAGCCCAGCGACTGCAGCGGCACTTCTCCTATAGCGACCGCATCCGCTATTACTGGCCGCATCCGAAGGTCGCGGCAGCTGTCGAAGAACTTCTGGCGCTGCTCGATGGCGTCACCATTCCGGAAACGCTGATCAGCCAGTATCTCCCCGGCAGTTACGAGCGCGTGCGCGACGGCGAAGTGGCGGCTCAAGCAAAACCGCTGGCACTTGCTGCCGTCGATCGGGTTCTCGAGGATTACTTCAGGGCCTGCCGCGCTTAGCGCCCGGCCCTCTGTTCGGTGAATATTTGCGAGCCGGTACTGCCTATCCCCTCGAAATGAACCTATAAACGAAATCAAAACAATATGGGGCACAGCGACCGTGGACAGACAGATCAAGACCATGGAGGATTTTTCGGAGTTCGTCGGCCTGTCGCGCCCGACGGTCTCGAAATACTTCAATGATCCAGGCTCGGTCCGCAAAAAGACCCGCGATGCCATCGAGGCGGCGATCAAGCAGTCGGGCTTTCGCCCGAACATCTTCGCCGTCAACCTGAACCGCCGCCGCACCAACATCCTCGGCGTCATCGTTCCGAACTCAACCGACCCCTTCTACATGGCGCTGACGCGCCGGATCGAACACATCGCCAACCAGGCGGGTTTCCTCGCCTTCGTGCTCTCCTCCGACGGGCGGCCGGAAATGGAGGAACGGGCGATCGAGACCTTCAAGTCGATGAACGTCGCCGGCGCCATCATCGCCCCGCTCGGCGTGCAATCGCATCACAAGACGCTGACAACGCTCGGCGCCAGCATTCCGCTGATCTACGTGGACTCGCCACTCGACGACAGCTCCTCCTTCGTCGGCACAGACAACCGCCAGAGCTTCCGGCTGATGGTCGACTATCTCTGCCGGTCCGGCAGTCCGCCCTGCTACTTCGGCATGCCGCCGGTCAACAACAACGCGATCGCTCGGCGCGACGCCTATCTGGAGGCGATGCAGCAGCTGAAGATGGAGCCGGCGCTGGTCGAAACCACACCGAACGCCGCCTGGGATTTTGAAAAATTCGGCTTCGACGAGACGCTGCGCATCCTCGGCGCTGGCGGCTTTCCGACAAAGACGGTGCTTTGCGCCAACGACCGCGTCGCCTTCGGCGTCATCGCCGCCGCCTTCCAGTCGGGCCTCAAGGTCGGGCGCGATGCCGACGCGGATCTGCGTGTCGCCGGCCACGACGACCACCCGCTGTCGCGCTACACCTGCCCGCCGCTGACGACTGTGGCACAGAACTACAACGAGATTGGCCGACTGGCGATCGAGTTGCTTTTGTTCAAGCTCGGGGAAACCACCGACGACGGCGGCGCCTTCCCCGAGGACGAGCGCATTCTTCTGAGCGCCGAGATCATGTTGCGCGGTTCGGCCTAGCAAGGGTCGGGCGAACCGTTCTCCCCGAATGCGACCTTTCAGAAAAGTCCGCTCCAGAGAGGCCCGGTCGCGCCCAACAATCAGGATCGGCGCGGCAGCGCCAGAACCTGATCGGTCGTCAGGATATCGCCGAAGGTGTCATCAATCGTCGCCAAAGATGCGCGATGCAGCAGCGCATGCGAAACGACATCGCCGTCAGCCGTATCGAGATCACGCGTCGCGCAGGCATCCGAAGCGACGATGACGTTGAAGCCGAGCGGCACCGCGTCGCGCGCCGCGCCGGCCACGCAGGCGTGGGTCATCAGGCCTGACATCACGAGTGTTTCGACGCCCGCCTGCTTCAACTGGATGCTGATATCCGTGCTCGCAAAGACGCTGACCGACGATTTGCGCACCACCGAATGGTTCGCAGCCGGCTGAATGTCCCGGTGAAACGCAGAGGCTTCGCTGTCCTCGGCGAAGACAGGGCTCCCGGCCGGCGTGACATGCTTGACATGATAGACCTTCATGCCCTCCGTATCGGCGCGCGCGATCAGCCGCTTTGCATTGGCGAGCGCTTTTTCGCCGTCCGGGATCGGCATACGGCCGGCAAAATACTCGTTCTGGAAATCGATCACCAAAAGCGCCGTCGTCTTGGGATCGAGGCTCTTAGGCGCCGGAGCGCCGGCAATCGTGCGGATGGTCGGGTGTTGCGTCATCAGAGGTTCCTTTCACGTTTCGACGCTCGCGAAGATCGTCAAAGCGGGCTCAACGCGAAAGTGGCCTGAACGACAATATGTGATAGGTTCCGGCCAAGTTGAGTGAATGAGTATCGGCCAGAACGTGCACACCATCGCCATCATCGCCTTTGAGGGTATCAGCCCGTTTCACCTCTCGGTGCCCTGCATCGTCTTTGGCGACGACCTCCTGAAGCTCGGCGCGCCGCGTTACCGCCTGCTGATTGCCGGAGAGGAGACCGGTTCCATCCGCACCATGTCCGGCTTCAGCATCGAGGTGGAGCACGATCTCGCGAGCCTCGCGGGGGCGGATACGATCGTCGTGCCGGCCTGGGATGATCCCGGCCGCCGCCCGTCGAAAAGGCTGCTCGACGCTTTGCGCGTGGCCCACGCCCGTGGCGCCCGGCTTGTTGGTCTCTGTCTCGGCACATTCGTGCTCGCCGAAGCCGGCCTGCTCGATGGGCGAGCAGCCTCGACACACTGGGCCTGGGCCGATGAATTCGAGCGTGCCTACCCGCACGTCGCGCTGGACCGGAACGCGCTCTATCTCGACGAGAGCGATATCCTGACGTCGGCCGGAACCGCTGCTGCGATCGACTGCTGTCTGCATATCGTGCGCAACGATCATGGTGCCGAGATCGCCAACCGCATCGCCCGCCGGCTGGTCGTCGCACCGCACCGCCATGGCGACCAGGCGCAATATATCGAAGCGCCACTCCCGGCCCCCGGCAGCGGCGACCCGCTCGGAGCAACAATCGCCTGGGCGATCGAACATCTCGGCGAGCCGCTGTCGCTCGAGCGCCTCGCCGACCACGCCGGCATGAGCCTGCGCAGCTTCACCCGTCACTTCCGCAAGAAGACCGGAACGACCTTCACGCAATGGCTGCTGGCGCAGCGTCTCGCGGTGGCGCAGCGCCTTCTCGAAACCGGTTCCTGTTCCGTCGATCACATCGCCGGCATGGCCGGCTTCGGCTCCACCGTCTCGCTCCGCCAGCATTTCACCCGGGCGTTTTCCATTTCGCCGGCGAGCTATCGCCGTCAGTTCCAGAACAAAAAGTCGTCGAATAGAGTCGTCTCAGATCGCAAGCCTTCGGAAGCAGCAGTGACATGACCAGACTGGATTGCAACCCGGACGACGTCGAACTGGTGCAGGAAACCACGCCAGAAGGCTTCGGCGACTGGATCGCCCAGAAGATTGAGTGCGAATTCGGCGCCCAGAAATTCCTTGAGCGGGCTCCCGCCCCACACGTCCTGCTCTCACCGCTGCTGAACGCGATGGCGGCCGGAGATTCCCTGTGGTTGTGCCGCGGCAGGCACCGGGGCGTGCTCCATGGCAATGAGGGCGTCGCCCTCGTTCGGGACGGGCAGCCGATCCTCTACCTGCGTGTGATCCAGCGCTGAGAACATCCAGCCAGCATCGGCCGCGTCTTCGGCCGTCGCAACAGGATCGCCAGCAGTGGCACTGCAGCCGGCGAAACCTCGGCCACGCAGAGGAAAAAGGCCGAATAGCCGAAACGCTCGGCGATCCAGCCACCGGCCGGTCTAGGCACGTTTTGCCGGCAGCTCGACGACGCTCAGCTCCGAAGCAATCCGCTCGATCAACAGCCGCACCCGGCGCGGCTGCACGCTCAGCGGCGGATAGACGATCTGAAGCCCGGTCTCGCCGACCGCAAATTCGGACAGCAGTTCGATGAGGGCACCGGACGCCAGGTCCTCGGCGATGTCCCAGACGGACTTGAGCGCGATGCCATGGCCATCCCGGCACCACTGCGCCACCAGCCCACCGTCATTGGCGACGCGCCGGCCGCGCACCATCACCCTGTGCGGTTTGCCTTCGACCTGAAAGGCCCATTCGCGATCGAGATTGGCGCCGAAGCGCATGATGATGCAGTCGTGGCGGGAGAGATCGTCGGGATGCTCCGGTCGCCCCACGGCTTCGAGATAGGCCGGCGCCGCGCACACCACGCGCCGGTTCTCCCCGAGCGGCCGAGACCGCAACGTGCTGTCGGCAAGCACGCCGTGGCGGATCGCGAAATCCATGCCCTGGCCGACCAGGTCGAGGTAACCGTCGGTGAGATTGAGATCGACCGTCACGTCGGGGTGCTCGGCGAGAAACCGGTCGAGGATCGGCACGATATAGCGCCGCCCCATATCCTCAGGCGCACTCAGCCGGATCGGGCCGGAGATCGTGCGCGTGCCCGAACGGATGCCGCTTTCCAGTTCGTCGGCCTCCGCCAGCAACCGGCGGGCACCGTCCACCAGCAGACGCCCCTCCTCCGTCAGGCTGATCGCCCGCGTCGTCCGTTTCAGAAGTGCCGCGCCATAGTGCGCTTCCAGTGCAGCCAACCGCTCGGACACCGAGGCTGGCGACAACCCCTTCTCGCGACCGGCGGCGGAAAGCCCGCCCTTTTCGACGATCAGAAGGAACAGTGCCAGATTGTCGAGCAGCATCTTTCGATTTCTCCGAAATATAATTTTGGAACTAAGCCAATTATCCGGATGCGCCGCAAGCGCTAAATTCCGAAGCGAAAGGAGACGCGTGATGCAGCTCGACCATGTCACCATTCGCACTGCCGATATCGACGGAACGCGCGCGTTCTTCGAAACGGTCTTCGATCTCACCATCGGGGAACGTCCGGCCGCAATCCGACACATCCCCGGCTGCTGGCTCTATGCCGAAGGCAAGCCGATCGTTCACATCATCGGCAGCCGCGGCATGGGCTTCGAGCGGGCGGCCGAAGCGATCGATCATGTCGGCTTTCGGCTGGAAGGCTACGCCGCCTTTCGCGCCAGGCTCGACCGGCTCGCCATTCCCTATTCGACCATGGACCTTGCCGATATCGGCGAGCGCCGGCTGTTCCTGCGCGCGCCCGGCGGACCGCTGCTCGAAGCCGTCTTTTCCGAACCCGTTCCCACCCATTATCCCGGAGAATGACCATGACCTTCACTGACACCACTGTCTCCGTCGTCATCGGCGGCACCAGCGGTATCGGCGCCGCCGTCGCCAAGGCGCTTGCCAAGCGCCCGGGCCGGGTGGAGATCGCCAGCCGCGCCACCGGTCTCGATCTTGCCGATACCGCAGCAGTGGCTGCCTATTTCCGCAGGCTCGGGCCGATCGACCACCTGATCATGACCGCCGGCTCCGCCGCGCCCGGCGGCAAGGTGAGCGATGTCGATCTCGATGCCGCCAAGGCGGCCTTCGACGTCAAGTTCTGGGGATCGGTCGTGCTCGCTCGGGAGGCTGCCCGGTACATGCGCGCCGGCGGTACGATCACCTTCACCTCGGGTTTCCTCGCCCGCCGAACGGTCCCCGGCACCTTCGTCAAGACGGCGATGAACGCGGCACTCGAAGCGACCGCCAAGGTCATGGCCAAGGAATTGGCACCGTTGCGGGTGAACGTCGTCAGCCCCGGCCTGACGCGGACGGAAGCCTATACCGGCATGACCGGCGAGGCGCGCGACGCGATGTTCGATCGCGCTGCAGCGACCCTCCCTGCCGGCCGCGCCGGGCAACCCGAAGATATCGCCCAAGGCTATCTCTTCGCCATCGACAATCCCTTCGTCACCGGCTCGGTGATCGACATCGAAGGCGGCGCGCTGATCAACTGACGCGCCTCCCCACACTTTGCCCGGTCGCCCGGCGACTGCCCCTCACCAAGGATTTCACCATGCCATCGCTCTTTTCTCCGATCTCGCTCGGATCGCTGACCCTGCCCAACCGTATTGCGCTTGCGCCGATGACGCGGGCGCGCAGCAGCCAGCCGGGCAACGTGCCCAACGCCCTGATGGCCGAGTACTATGCCCAGCGCGCCTCGGCCGGGCTCATCGTCACCGAGGCCACCCAGATCTCGGCGCAGGGCCAGGGCTACTCGTTTACGCCCGGCATCCACTCTCCCGAGCAGATCGCCGGCTCGCGGCTCGTCACCGACGCCGTGCACCGGGCCGGAGGCCGCATCGTGCTGCAGCTCTGGCATGTCGGCCGCATGAGCCATGAGAGTTTCCACGACGGCGCCAGCCCGGTCGCACCGTCTGCGATTTCGCCGGACGCAAAGGTCTGGGTGGCCGATCCGGAAACCGGCATCGGCGCGATGGTCGATAGCCCCGTGCCGCGCGCCTTGGCGCTGAGCGAGATCGCCGGCATCGTCGAGGATTTCCGCCAGGCGGCAGCAAACGCCATCGAGGCCGGTTTTGACGGCGTCGAGATCCATGGCGCCAACGGCTACCTGGTCGACCAGTTCCTGCGGCGCTCGTCCAACCGACGCGACGACCGCTATGGCGGCCCGGCCGAAAACCGCATCCGCTTCCTGGTCGAGGTCGCCGAGGCGGTTGCCGACGAGATCGGCGCCTCCCGCGTCGGCATCCGGCTTTCGCCCTATATCACCCAGCGCAATATGGAGGACGACGAGATCATCCCGACGATCCTGAAAGCCGCGCGTGAAATCGACCGCGTCGGTCTCGCCTATATCCATCTGGTGGAAGCCGATTGGGACGATGCGCCCGTTATCCCGGACGACTTCCGCCGCGAACTGCGCGCCGCCTATTCCGGCCGCATCATCGTCGCCGGCCGCTATGATCGTAACAAGGCCGAGGCGATCCTTGCCGCCGGCCTTGCCGACATCGTCGCCTTCGGCCGCCCGTTCATCGCCAATCCGGACCTGCCGCGCCGGCTGAAAGACGGGCTGCCGCTCGCAACCTTCGACGGGGCCACGCTTTTCGGCGGAAGCGCCGAAGGCTACTCTAGCTATCCGACACTCGAGCGCGTGGCATGACCGCGGCAATCACACCTCTTCACCCCACAAAGGAGCAACTCATGAAAGCTGTCGCCCTCACCCGCTATCTCCCGGTTTCCGACCCTGAGAGTTTCGTCGATGTCGAGCTCTCGAAGCCGGAACCCAAGGGGCATGACATCCTGGTCGCCGTCCACGCCGTCGCGGTCAATCCGGTCGACGTGAAGATGCGCGCCCCGAAGGACAAGGTCGAGGAAACGCCGCGCGTGCTCGGCTGGGACGCAAGCGGCATCGTCGAGGCCGTCGGTCCTGACGTAACGCTGTTCCGGCCTGGAGACGCCGTCTACTACGCCGGCGACCTGACGAGGTCGGGATCCAACCAGCAGTATCAACTGGTCGACGAGCGCATCGTCGGGCGCAAGCCGAAGACCCTGTCCCTTGCGGAAGCGGCCGCCCTGCCATTGACGACGATCACCGCCTATGAGGCCTTCTTCGACCGGCTCGGCATCGACCGGGACGGCGCCGACCGCGGCCAGTCGATCCTCATCGTCGGCGGCGCCGGCGGCGTCGGCTCGATCGGCATCCAGCTGGCAAAGCGCGCCGGCCTCACCGTCATCGCCACCGCATCCCGGCCGGAAACCATCGCCTGGGTCAAGGAGCTCGGCGCCGACCACGTGGTCAGCCATCGCGAACCATTGGTCGCGCAGGTCCGGGCGCTCGGCTTTACCCATGTCGATCACATCGCCATCTTCAACGACATGCGCCACTGGGACGACGCCGTCGAGCTGATCCGGCCGCAAGGCGGCATCGTCTCGATCGACAACACCGACGTGCCGATGCCGATGGCCGGCATGAAAACCAAGGCGGCGAGCCTGCACTGGGAGTTCATGTTCGCCCGTCCGATGCACCAGACATCAGACATGATCGAGCAACATCGTCTGCTCAGCTTCGTCGCCGACGAGATCGACGCCGGACGGCTGAAGACGACCCTTGCAGAGGTGCTCTCGCCGATCAACGCCGCGAACCTGCGCGAAGCGCATCGCCGTATCGAGACCGGGGCCGCCAAGGGCAAGATCGTCATCGAAGGCTTTGGCGGCTAACCGCCACGGTCGTCGATCCAAATTGAAATCACTTGCCGCGACACAGATTGCGGCAAGCGCCTCTCACCTCTGAAATTTCGGCAGCATACCGCGCCGCGCCAAACGGCCGGGCAACTTTGGCGATCGCGGCGCCCCGTGCACAGCAATCGTATCAACGCTCGCCCCAATGAAATTGCGACCGCGGCGCGAAATCGATATATCCAATCAGATATATCGATTCTTCGAGGCTTCCTTTCAGGCCGATCCCGACACATCCGCCCAAAAACGCCCGAACAGGTGGCCTCGCGGCGCGCGAAAAGGCCGGCGCAAACGCCCGCCGAAAATGCAAGGAGAATACCCGTGCCCTACGACCTCGTCGTCTCCCAGGGACGCATCGCCGACAGAACGCCTGGCGCCATCCCCGGGGCGGCCCTAGCGGCCGAAGCTCTGGGCAAGCGCACCGGGCTACAGCCGATCACTATCGGCAGCCCGTCGCCCGCGAAGGAAGACGATTGGTCGGCAAGCCTGCCCGAGGCCGGGGAGACCCTGGCGGGCCTGCAGGCAGCGATTGCCGCAACACTGCAACGTGGCGACAAACCGCTTTTCATCGCCAATACCTGCTCCGCCAGCCTTGCGACACTGCCTGTCGTCGCGCGGGAACGCGCCGACGCGGTGTTGCTCTGGATCGACGCCCATGGCGATTTCAACACGCCGCAGACAACCGAAAGCGGCTATCTCGGCGGCATGGTGCTGGCCGCCGCCTGCGGGCTTTGGGAAAGCGGCCACGGCAGCGGGCTGAACCCGGAACAGGTTGTCATCGTCGGCGCGCGGGACATCGATCCCGCGGAGATGGATCTGTTGCGGCAGGCGGGCGTGCGCATCGTACCGCCCGCGGAAGCGACGCCGGAGGCCATTCTTTCGTTGATCGGCGATGCGCCCGTCTGGATCCATGTCGATTGGGACGTGCTCGAGCCGAACCATGTGCCGGCCGCCTATGCCATCGGCGACGGCCTTCATCCGCAGACCTTGCGCGCCATCTTCGCGGCGATCCCGAAAGATCAGATCGCCGGCATCGAACTCGCGGAATTCGAAGCGTCCAAGGACGTGCGAAGAGATGAAGTTGCGATCGAATGCCTGCTCGGCATCGTGGAACCGTTGCTGGCCTGACGCGGAGCAGCGTCGAGCCAGCGCGGCCGAAGCCTCGTCACCCGTCCGTTTCCGGATCGGCCTTCACCTTCGTGATGATCTCGCCGAGCACCAGATGCAGCGCGTCGCGGTAGCCGTTGCGGGCCGACGGTCCGCTTTCGGCCGAGGTCATCACCACGGTCAGATCGAGGCTCGGGATGATGTAGAGCATCTGGCCGCCATAGCCCCAGGCGAAATGCACCTCCTCGCCGGCGATCTGGCGCTCGAACCAGCCATAGCCGTATTCGTCGCCGGAGAAGCGCGAATTGGTGCGATGCTGCCAGGAGGCCGCGATCCACCCTGCCGAGACCAGTTGCTGGCCTGACGCGGTGCGCCCGCCATTGCGGTAGAGTTCGCCGAAGGCCAGCAGCGAGCGCGGGCTCATCGCCATCTGGTTGCCGCCCAAGTAGATGCCTTGCGGATCGCGGTCCCAGGCCCCGATGCGGAAGCCTTCCAGCGGCCCCAGCCACTCGCGCGCCAACGTCAGGGTCGACTTGCCGCTGACCTTCGTCAGGATCGCCGAAAGCAGATGGGTGGAGGCGGTGGAATAGAGCATCTCGCCGCCCGGATTGTCGTCGAAGGGCTGGGCGAGCGCGGTGCGTACCCAATTGCGGCTGGCGACCCATCGACCGTAGTTCGGCCCCGAGAGACGGCCAAGCCCCGCCTGCATCGACAGCAAGTGGCCGATGGTGATGTCGTTGATGCGCGGATCCGGGGAGGCCGGCAGATCCGCTTTCAGGATCGGCGCGATCTTCTGATCCGGACCCTCGAGCAGCCCCTTGTCGATGGCGATGCCGACCAGCGCCGAGACAATCGATTTCGAGGCCGACTTGATGTTGGTCGAGTCCGTCACGCGGTTGCGACCGTAACCACGCTCGGCGACGATCTTGCCGTCGCGCGCGACGATCACGGTCTTCAGAGGATCAAGGTCCGGCCGCGAGGCCAGTTCGTCCAGCAAGGTCGAAACCGGCGATGGCGTCTGGGCCACGGCTGGCCAGGCGACAAGCGTCGAGACGACGAGGGCCAAGGCGGCGAAGCGGGCGACGATGACTGCGGCAAATCTGATCATGGATCAGCATCTAAGACCGGCTTGCGCCGCCGTCATCCACTGCACGGCCATCTCACGGCGATTTGACAGCCCGGTGAGCGGGGCGCCACCGTCGAACTCAGCCCTCCGGCCGCCGTGCGAAGGCTTCGACGAAACGCGTCAGGCTCTGCTCGACAAAGGCCGTCACCGGCATCTTCGGGTCGAAACTCCACCAGAGCAACGATCCCTGCCATTGCGACGCCATCAGAAGACCGAGCCCCGGGCTCGCAGCGGGCAGGCCGGCGAGACATTCGTCGAGCACGCCCGAGAGCACGTCGCGCCATTTCGCGCCGCGGGCACGCAGCAAAGGATCGCGCAGGTCTTCGCGGAGTATCCGGAGGTCGTCGGCATAGCTGTCGATCCCGCCATAATCGCCCGAGAGACCCACCAGCAGCGCGACAGCGCCCTCCGGTGTTCGCGGCACGCTCGCCATCAGCTCCGTCGTCTGCCCGTCCAGCCCATCCCAGGCCTGGATGAGCGCCCGCTGGATCAACTTCGCCTTGTTCTCAAAGCGCTGCACCAGCGTTGCGCCGGAAAGACCTGTGCGCGCGGCCAGCGCCGCGAAGGTCAGGCCATCGGGACCATCGGCCCGCATCAGTGCGAAGGCGGCGGCCAGCACTTCTTCGTCTGGCATGGTTTTTGGGCGAGGCATCTTGACTCTCATTTATAACCGAACAATCATTTATATATCACACGAGCAGGAAAACGCCAGTCGGCAAGCGGCCGCGAAGGAGAAGAATCATGACACTCGAAGGAAAAGTCGCCCTCGTCGCTGGCGCGACGCGCGGCGGCGGGCGCGGCATCGCGACCGAACTTGGCGCCGCCGGCGCCACCGTTTACGTGACCGGTCGCACGACGCGGCAACAGCAGTCCGAATACAGGCGTCCCGAAACGATCGAGGACACCGCCGAGATCGTCACCAGCCTCGGCGGCAAGGGCATTCCCGTCCAGGTCGACCATTTGCAGCCGAAGCAGGTCAAGGCGCTCGTCGAGCGCATCCGCAATGAACAGGGACGGCTCGACATCCTCGTCAACGACGTCTGGGGCGGCGAATTGCTGTTCGAGTGGAACAAGCCGGTCTGGGAGCACAATCTCGAAAACGGGCTGAAGCTTCTGCATCTGGGTGTCGATACCCACCTGATCACCGCCCACTACGCCCTGCCGCTGATGATCGAGAAACCCGGCGGCCTCTTGGTCGAGGTGACCGACGGCACCGCCGAATACAATGCCGAGAACTACCGGCTGTCACCTTTCTACGATTTGGCCAAGGTTTCGGCCAACCGCATGGCCTGGGCTCACGCCAAGGACCTTTCATCGCACGGCGCCACCGCGGTTTCGATCACGCCCGGGTGGATGCGCTCGGAGATGATGCTCGAACATTTCGAGGTCGGGGAAGACAACTGGCAGGACGCCACGAAAAACCAGCCGCATTTCGTCATTTCGGAAACGCCGCGCTTCGTCGGCCGCGCCATTGCGGCGCTCGCAGCCGATCCGGACAAGGCCCGCTGGAACGGCCAGTCGCTGTCGAGCGGCGGGTTGGCGCAGGTCTACGGCTTTACCGATCTCGACGGCTCGCGGCCCGATTGCTGGCGCTATATGCGCGAGGTGATGGAGGCAAACAAGCCGGCCGACGCGACCGGCTATCGCTAGGGCGCACAGCCGGCAAGCCGTCACCGACAAACTTGAAACGGGGAGCCAGCTCCTATAGTTCGGTGTTTCGGGCAACCCCAGCGCCGCCGCCCCCCTTCTGGATGCGGCAGCGCTATCGAGTGTGATTGAACATGGCATCGCGGGATCGGTATTCGAGAAAGCTGGAATGCGCCAAGTGTGGAGCCGCCGGCTTCGCCGAAGCGTCGGAAAACGACAGCGGCAAGGGCAGCAGTCGCGGCTTTACCATCGACGTGATGCCGAAGGGCTTCTCCACCGAGCGCAATTCTCCCGACCCCGCCAAGCACATGGTGCGCTGCCGCTGCGGCAATGTCTTCGCCTTCAAGCAGAAGACCGTCTACGCGCCCGGAAGCGAACCGCGGGACTGAAGCATCGGGACCTTTCCGGCGCCCGCGTTGAGAAAAAATTCACCATCTTGTCTCAACATCGACCCAATCGGCGGTCAGCTATGGCGGCGCGCGTTCAAGAATTGTTGATCGTGAGTGCCAGGGACAAAGGCTTGCAGCCAGGGCTGTCACCGCTTAATCGCTGAACTCAAGGCTGAACCGAACTGCGTCGAACGCTTCGGGTCGGCACCACGCCACACGAAGGACGCTTGGTGGCGGAAGCATTTCCAGGAGCCCGCATGCGGCGCGAGACGATCAAGAGCCCTTCTTCCGAGACACTTCAGGCCGGCAGGATATTCGCGCAGCTGCGACGGATGCGGCATGCCCTGGCGATCGGCGCGATGGCTCTGGCGCTGTCCGGCTGCATGGCGCTCGACGCCGACGACGTGCGCGAGCCGCCGCCGATCCCGGCAAAGCTGATCGCCGCCATGGCGAAGAACGGCAGCAAGCCGGAAAGCCCGGTGCTGATCCGCATCTTCAAGCAGGAAAGCGAACTCGAGGTCTGGAAGCAGAACAGCCGGGGCCAGTACGCCCTGTTGAAGAGCTACCCCATGTGCCGCTGGTCCGGAAAGCTCGGCCCGAAGACGAAGTCGGGCGATCGCCAGGCGCCGGAAGGCTTCTACCACGTCTCAGCCGGCATGCTGAACCCGAAATCGCAATATTTCCTGTCGTTTAACCTCGGCTACCCGAACCGGCTGGAATCGGCGCTCGGCTACACCGGTGAGGCGCTGATGGTGCACGGCGCCTGTTCGTCGTCCGGTTGCTACGCCATGACCGACCAGGGCGTCGGCGAAATCTATGCCGTGGTGCAGCGCGCGCTCGCCGGCGGCCAGGGCACGTTCCAGGTGCAGGCCTATCCCTTCCGCATGACGGCGGAGAACATGGCCAAGCACCGCGGCGACCCGAACTTCGATTTCTGGAAGAACATCAAGCAGGGCTACGACATCTTCGAGGCGACAAAGCGCCAGCCGAAGGTCGCGGCCTGCGGCCGCCGCTACGTCTTCAACACCGATTTTGCCGATGGCGAACCGTCCGACCCGCTTGCCGCCTGCCCGGCGGCGATCTCCACGCCCGATGCCGGACTGGTGGCGCGGCTGCAATCGGAGGACGCGAAGCTCGCCGGCATGATGGCCAATCAGACGTCGGCGCCCATCAACGCCTATGTCGATGGCGGCATGCATCCGAGCTTCCGGGCGCTTCTTGAGAAAAACGGCGCTGAAAAGCTGGCCGCGAAGATCTCGGGAACTAAGTATCCTATCAGCCGACCCGAAGCGGCGCTGGCGGACCCTTACGCCGGCCTGTGATCGTTCCGTCGGCTGGCGACGCACAATTGACTTAAAGGGTCGGTTGCATCGCCGGTAGCGAATAGAGGACGATCGAGGATTCCATGCCCGAAAGAGAGATCCGCCGCCGCGCCTTCCTGCAGCTTTCCGCCGGGTTGGCGGCCGCTGGTCTCGCCGGCTGCGCCTCGCCGCGGCCCACGGTGACGCGCTCCTACGCGCCGGAACCGGTTCCCGAGACCAATACGTTCCTGGCCGACATGTACGGCGAGAAGCCGAACGAGACCTACCCGCTGCCGGCCATTCCCTACGAGAAGATCGATCCGCGCTTCTATCGCCAGATGGTCGCCGATCCGACCGGTGAAAAGCCGGGAACGCTGGTCGTCGATGTCGGCAGCCATTTTCTCTACCGGGTCTATGAAGGCGGCCAGGCGATGCGCTACGGCGTCGGCCTCGGGCGTGCCGGTTTCGCCTGGGCCGGCCGCGGCGTCATCCAGTACAAGCGCGAATGGCCGCGCTGGAAGCCGCCGAACGAGATGGTGGCGCGCCAGCCCGAGCTGCAGCAATTCAGCATCGAGGCGGGCGGCATGGATCCCGGCCTCAAGAACCCGCTTGGCGCCCGCGCCATGTACATCTTCCAGAACGGCGAAGACACGCTCTACCGCATTCACGGTTCGCCGGAATGGTGGACGATCGGCAAGTCGGTTTCGTCGGGCTGCGTGCGCATGATCAACCAGGATGTCGTCGATCTCTACAACCGCGTGCCGAACGGCACGCCGATCGTGGTCACCGACCTCTCGGGCGGTGGCATGGTGCAATCGCAGCCGATGCAGAACGCGCAGCCCCTGCCGGATGGGCAACCCTTGCCGGACTCGCAGCCGGTGCGGCGGTCGCCGGACTATATGCTGATGGGACCGGACGGGCTGCCGCTTCCGCAGCCGCTCTGAGGCAATCCGTCCGGCAAGGGCGCTGAATTTCCGCCAGAGTGTCGCCCGTTACAGGACGAGCAGCGGCGTCTTGCCTCTGACGCGATCATAGAGGTCGATCGCATCCTGCTGCAGCATGCGCACGCAGCCGGCCGACGCATTCTTGCCGATCGAACGCCACTGCGGCGAGCCGTGGATGCGGTAGAGCGTGTCCTGGCCGTTCTGGAAAATATACATGGCGCGGGCGCCGAGCGGATTGTCGAGGCCCGGATCCATGCCGCCGGCATCGATGCCGTATTTCTTGAGATGCGGCTGGCGCGCGACCATGTCGTCCGGCACGGTCCAGCGCGGCCATTTGCGCTTCCACTGCACCACGGCGCGGCCCTTCCAGGCGCGGCCGGCCGCGCCGAGACCGACGCCGTAGCGGATCGCACGGCCGCCCGGCAGCACGTAGTAGAGGAACATCGTGTTGGTATCGACGACGATCGAATGGGGCGGCTCGTTGGTGGCGTAGGCCACTTCCTGGCGCAGAAACTGGGACTTGATCTCGGTGTACTGGATGCCCGGAACGTCGTAGCCTTCGTCCTTCACCGGGGCGTAGACCTTCGCATAGTCGAAGGTCTTCGTCGGCACGCCCGCCGCATCCGCCGCCTTCTCCGGCGAGCCGCCGTCACCGGCGATCGGTTCGATCAGCTTCGGCTTCGGTTCGGGTTTCGGGATCTGCGTGCAGGCGCTCAAAACAGAGCTGGCGACCACCGCGAGCAGCGACCGGCGGGACAAATTCATCGACACTTTAATTCATTCCAGGGTTGGAGATTTCGGTTGGGAGGATCCGAGGGGAGGCCCAAGGCTGTTGGGCCGAACCGTGACCGAAATGTGGTGAAAATCTTTCTTTGGCGTGGATCGCTTGCGCGAGGCGGGACTCATCTTCGAAGTGTTGCAGAATTCCCGCGCTCGCCGCCTGCGCTCGCCTAACCGATCGCCATGTCGCCCTTGGTCGGATCCGGAATGACGACGATGGTGCTGCCGTCGCGGACCTGATCGTGAAGGTAGACGACATCCTGGTTGAGCAGACGAATACAGCCGGAAGAGACCGCCTTGCCGATCGAAAACGCCTCCGGACTACCATGGATGCGGTAGAGCGTGTCCTTGCCGTCCTTGTGGATATAGAGCGCCCGGGCGCCGAGCGGGTTCTTGATGCCCGGAGGCATGCCGCCATTGGCGATGCTGTAGGGTTCGAGTTTCGGCTGGCGCGCCACCATCTCGTCGGGCGGCGTCCAGCGCGGCCATTTGCGCTTGTAGGCGACGATCGCCCGGCCCGACCAGGCAAAGCCCTCGCGCCCGACGCCGATGCCGTAGCGCATCGCCCGGCCGCCCGGCAGCACGTGGTAGAGGTACTTCGCCGGCGTATCGACGATCAGCGTACCGGGCCGCTCGCTGGTCGGATAGTCCACCTCCTGCCGCCAGAACTTCGGATCGACTTCGGCGATCTTCACCTCGGGGATCGGAAACTGCTCGTCGGGCATTGCATAGTACATCGGCGGCACCGTGCGCCCGACTGCCGGGCGGACGGGCGTTACGGCCGCCGGCACCACCGCCGGCGTCGGGCGGGCGGTCG